>JBJTRZ010000466.1:0-1087 GCA_046076415.1 Armatimonadota bacterium | reverse complement strand
CCACCCGGCCCCATCGGGAACGACCCGGGATACCTCGGTGCGGTCGTGGTACGCGGCCCCGGCGGCAACCGCTTCCCGCATCAGGAATTGGTCGACATCGGCGCGCAGCCAGTGCGTGTCGGCGCAGGGATCCGCGGGGCTCGCCGCCACCATCAACCGGCCCGAACCGTCCGCTCCGACCTGCGCGGTCCGTCCCGCGCTCTGGCCGAAGTACGTGAATCCACGCTTGAGGCCCGTCCGCACCTCGGGATAGGCGCGCTTCCACGCCCCCCAGGTGGCAAGGGGCAGCAGCCGGGGCAGATCGTACCGCTCGGAAAGCGTTTCGATCAGCAGATTGGTCAGCGGCGACGTGCTCTCGCCGATGGCGAATCGCGGGTGGGTGCCGCGTTCGAGCAACACCACCGACTTGCCGAGACGGCAAGCGATGGCCGCCAAAATGGAGCCACCGAACCCACTGCCCACGATCGCGACATCGAAATCCATGCGATGGCAGTGTACCCGCGGGGCATCCTGTCCCTAGGCATCCGCCGGCGGACGGGGAAGGAGCAACCGACCGCAATGTTCGCAGGCCTCCACGGTCGCGGCGGCCTCCACCGCTTCGGAAAGCATCGTGTTCACCTTGGTGTGGCAAAGCGAACACGACCCATCGGGTTCGAGGAGCGCCGCGCCGAGGCCGCCTTTTCGCGCTTTGATCGCTTCGTGACGGGCGAGCAGATCCGCCCGCTCCACCCCCGCGGCCGCGGTCGCGCGCGGTGCCGCCAGCGCGTCCATCTCCGCCCTGAGCGCATCCGACCGCTCCTGCCACGCCGCCTTGACCTTGCGGTACTTGCGCGCGAGGACCGCCAGGGCCTCCTCGTGGGTCGCGGCCTCCGCGTCGGCGGCCTGCGCCGTCTCCATCGCCTCGAGCACCGTCATTTCGGCCGAGTCCTTGCGCCGACCCAATTCCTCGAGCTTTTTCTGAAGATTCTCGAGTTCCTTGGGCACGACCACCGTTCCCCCGTAGAGGATGCGGTTGGTCTGGGCAATCTCGGTTTCCACCGAACCCAGTTGGAGTTCGGCATCCTTCTGCAGCGCCAGCAGGCGGTTC
>JBJTRZ010000465.1:0-6009 GCA_046076415.1 Armatimonadota bacterium | reverse complement strand
GCCGGCACCGACGTCGTCGCGTGGGTCCTGCTGGACCAGGTTCCGCTGGGGTACGAACTGTGGCGCCAATTCAATGCGTTCCCACCGAACTTCCGTCCGCTCGACGCGGGTAGCGGTGGGACAAAGGACGGCGGCAAGGAGGGAGGCGCGCCGAAGTCGCCAACGGCGCCCAAGGCGGACATCAAGTTGCCGAAACGGTGACGATGCCCGGAAGGTATACTGCCACGATGGTTGGCAAATGGTTTGCGCCGATGTGTGCGGCATTGTTCTTGGTTGGGTGCGACGGCGCTCCGCTTGGGGCTTCGCTGGGTTCCCGGGAATCCCGCGAACGTCGGTCCTTCGAGATGGTCCGCTCCGCGAGCGAGGAGATGGCTCTTGGCGATGCGGCCACGGCCCGATCCCGCATCGACAATGCGATCTCCGTGCTCGGGGGCGATGTGCGTGCCCGCACGGAAGTCGCACGACAGCTGTTGTTGCTGGGCCGCCACGAAGCCGCCGAGCGCGTGCTGTATCCCCTCCTTTCGCGCGACGACGTGACCGCGGTTCCCGCCCTCTCCTGGGGGGTTCTCGCGGTCGCCGCGGGGCGCAAGGGCGATGCGGGGACCGAAGCCCGGGCGCGGGATAGGGCGCGAACCGCCGCGTCGGCGGAACGGGCCGCATTCGGTGCGCGCCCGCGACAGGATCTCGAGCGAGCGCGTTTGGTGCGCCGCCTGCTCGACCTGGCCGATTACCACGACATGGCGCCCGTCGATGCATCGGCGGTCGTCGCCGCGTGCCGCGAGGCGGTCGAAGTCGCCCGTCAGAGTCCGATTGCCCGGGCTCGTTTGGCCAGGGCGCTTGCCGACCACGGCACGACATCGCAAGACCGCCGCGAAGCGGCCGAATCGGGACTGCTCGCGTTGCAATATGCGGCGGAGCAGGGGGGCGCGGGCGAGCAGGAAGCGATGCTCAAGGATGCCTACGGTTGGGCGCTGGTTCGGCGCGGCGAATCCAACGACATCGCCGCCGCCCGCCGGGTCCTCGCCGAGGCCATCGACGCCGATCCGGAAAACGCTTCGGTGCGGTTCCATTACGGTGTGGCGCTGCGCAGCGCGGGTCTGCTCGAGCGGGCCGCCGTGGAATTCGGGAGGGCGGTGTTGCTACGTCCCGACTACACCGAGGCGCGCGAGGCACGACGGCAGGTGGAAACGATGCCTGGATTCGGGGCCAAGGACGGCGGGAAAACGGGAAAACCGGTGGCGGCTCCCACCACGCGCTAGCGAAACGCGCGTTCGCGCAGCTGGGGCGGAATCAGCGACGTGTCGAGTTTCCGTCCGGTGCGCACGGCTCCCAGTCGAATGGCGGGTTTGGCGGTGCCGTGAAAGTCCGACCCGCCCGTGGCCAGCAAGCCCGTCGCCGCCGCCAGTCGCTCCAATTTGGCCTCTTGCGCCGGCGTATGGCCCGAGTACCAAACTTCGATGCCGTCCATTCCCGCCGTCTGCAGGGCCCTTACCCTGGCTTCGAGCGTTTCGTGTTGCGGCAGCCGCACGAGCCACGGATGGGCAAGGAACGCGAGCCCGCCGGCACGGTGGATCAAATCGATCGCCTCGGCCGGTGTCAGTGATTCGCGTTGCACGAATGCCGATGCGCCATCGCCGAGGAAGCGGCGGAAGGCGGTGTCCGCATCGGGAACGAGCTTGAGCGCAACCATCGCGGCGGCGAAATGCGGGCGACCAACGTTCGCACCCGGGGGCGCGTGGGCCACGACGGTTTCGAGATCGATGGCCACTCCCAGAGCGTTCAACCGCTCGATCATCCTCTCGTTGCGCGTGCGCCGGCGCTGGGAAAGGGCGGCGAGCGTTTCCCGGAGTTCCGGATCGTCGCCGCGAATACCCAAGCCTAGGATATGGCAACGCCCCGGGGCACCTTCGGCGGAGAGTTCGACGCCATCGAGGAACGCGATTCCCGCGGCGGCGGCGGCGGACCGAGCCTCGGGACAACCCGCCGTGGTGTCGTGGTCGGTCAACGCGATGAGGTCGAGGCCGGCGAATTGCGCCAACGCAACGACCTCCGAGGGGGTGGCCGTACCGTCGGACGCGGTGGAATGGGCGTGTAGGTCGGCGGGCACGGCCCAGCCTACCATGCGAGGCGCGCGGAGGATGGCATGCTACAATCGCACCGATGCCGAGCGACCAAGCCAGCTTGTCCGCGGCCGTCGGCCGTGCGGATGCGAACGCCGGGCTTCCCGAGCCCGCCGGCCTGATCACCGTGCATGGCCCCGCCGGAATCGGCAAAACCACATGGGTGGAGCGCTGGGCGCCCTCCGACACCCCGTTCGTTCGCGTATGCCTGCGCGGCGTGGAATCGGTCCCGGCCGCGCGCGCCGCCCTCTTCGGGGCCGTGGGGGTGCCGTTTCCCAGCGATGAACGGATGGTGTGGATGCTGCGGCAACGTCCCGCCCGATTGTGGTTCGACCACGCCGACGAGGTGGCCGCCCGGCAACCAGTGCGGTTCGCGCGTTGGATTGCCGAAATCGCGGCGATTCCCGGAGGCCGTGTTGCGGTGACCACCGTGGCTCCACTGGGGGTTGCCGATGAACTCCCGGTGCCGGTGGCGCCGCTGCGCGATGGTGCCGAGCGCCTGCTGCCGGGCAATGTCGATCCCGCATTGGCCACGAAATGGTTTCACGGCCACCCGACCCTCCTGCGCCTCGCCGCCCACTCGATGGCGATCGAACCGGGGGCCGTCCGAGCCGTCGTCGAAGATGCGCTCGGAGATCCCAACGGCAATCTGGGGGCGCTGGGGCGGGGACTCGCCGGACTCGCGGTGCGCCACCTCGGGTACCGTTTGCCGGAGGTTCCCGGCCTGATCCATCTCGCCGCGCATGTTCCGGTCGGTTTCGAGGATGCCGAACTGGCTTCGATCCTCTCGGACGCGTGCGAGGAAGTCGTGGATGCGGTGCTCGCCGCGGGGTTGATGAAACGGGAGGCCGGGCGATTGGTGGCGTCGGTTCCCCTTCCCGGTGGAAACGGCTCCGCGCTCTACGACTTGTTTCTCGAGCGCTGGGAAACCCACGCCAGCATCGTTTTGGAAGGGATTTACGAACGGTTCGTGGAGTCCGGATCGCCGGAGTCGCTTGCCGGATTCGCGCGCAACATTGGTGGATGGATCCGCTTCGGCGCGACCTGTCGCAACCAGGAAGCGCGCCGTCGCATCGCGGCCGCACTTCCGCGTCTCATCGCCCATCTGGGCTGCCTCGAGGAAGCTCCGGCGGTGTCCACGGCGTTGATCGAAGATTTGGACGGTGCGAGGGCGCTGCGCAACGCAGGTTGGCATGGGGTGCTTCGTTCGGATATCGCGCTTGCGCAGGGGGATTCCACCGCTGCCCGGGACGCATTGGAACCGGTGCTCGCCGCGTTCCAAACCGTCCGTGATTCCCGCGGAACGGTTGCGGCCCATCTCGCCGACGCGCGACTTGCGCTTTTGGAGGGAGCCGACGACGCCGCGTTCCGTGCGTGCGCCGCCGCCTTGCGCCTGGCGACCGAGGCCGACGATCTTGCCGGTCAAGCGGACGCATTGCGCATGGTGGGGCATGTCTCTCGGGCCAAAGGGGATCCGGTCGCCGTCCGCGATGCGTTCGAGTATGCGGCTGGTTTGTACGAGCAAATCGGGGATGGCCGAAGGGACGCGCTGTGCCGCGGGGCGCAGTCGGAACCGCTCCGTGCGGGCGGCTGGCATCGCGAAGCATTCGAGTGTCTGGTCGAGGCCACCGAACTGCTGCGCGCGAAATCCTCGTTCGTGGAGGTGGCCGCGGCGATGATCAAGGCCGCCGATCTGCTGGGGGCGGCGGGCGATGCGGAGCGCGCGGTGGTGGTGTGCGAATCGGCGCTTGAAATCGCACGTGCGCAGGGCGATGCGCTGGGCGTGGTGGCGGCGCTCGGGGTGCAACGGCGGGCATTCGTCGCCCTCGCGCTGCCCGAGGCCGCCGTTGCCGCGTTGATCCGGGAACGAGAGGCGGTGCGCGCGGCGGGCACGGATCGCAATACCGCGTTCGATGCCGCCCTGGCCGAAATGGACGAAACGTTGTCCAAATCTCCCGAGTCGGCGCGCCTGCGTGCACGGTGGCGCGAAGATCCCGAGGGAGTGCGCACCGAGGGTGTGGACGCGGTGCGGTGCGTGTTGCGGCTGCGCTCGACCACCGGTCTGGCTTCGGATCCCTCGCCGCTTGGGTAGAATTCGCGGGGTGGAAATGCAAACCTATCAATCGGATGGACGTCGGGGAACGGTGATCGAGGATCTGCTCCGGGTCGCGGCGCCGGCGACGCCCCGGCTGGATCCCACGGGCCGGACCGTCGCCTATGTGTTGCGGGCGGTCGATGGGAAACGCAACGCGGTGATCGGGCGCATCCATGTGGTGCCTGCCGATGGATCGGGTGAATCGGTCGCATGGACCCGCGGTCCGGGCAGCGAATCCGATCCCCGCTGGAGCCCGGATGGCAAATGGCTGGGCTTCGTTTCGACACGGGAGGAAAAGGTTCCGGCGCTCTATCGGCTACCCGTGGCGGGCGGCGAGGCGTCCCGGATGCTGGAATTGCCGGAAGGATCCCTCGGCGCATGGGCGTTTTCCCCCGACGGCGCCTGGGTCGCGTTCACCTTCCGTGCCGCGGATCCCGAGCGTACGCGCGCGGCCGCCGAGGTGCGCGCCAAGGAAAACCGGTCGACTCCCCCGCGATTGATCGAACGAATCCAGTGGCGCTCGGAGGGAGCCGGCTTCCTGCCGCCCGAGCGGTACCGCCTCGGAATCGCTCCGGTGGGCGGAGGCGACATCCGCTGGCTGGCAGGGGAACCGGATCGCGACATCGGCGACTTCGCATGGACTCCCGATGGTGCGTTCCTGCTGCACGCGATACCCGCTGCGGAAGATCCCGACCGCCGGGGCTCGGATATGCAATGGCGTTTGGTGAACGTCGCCAGCGGGGCGGCGAGGGTCGTTCCGGCACCGCCGGGCCCGAAGGAATCGCCGGTGTTCGCCCCCGACGGCGCAACGTTCGCATGGATGGGACACGACGACCCGGACGAGACCTGGGGGGTCCGCAACGTCCATCCGTGGACGACGCGGGTCGAGGACGGGCACAGCATCGATTTGGCTGCCGGAACGGATGTGACCGCGGGCGATTGCACCTTGGGCGAGCTTTGGGCCCGGGGCGATCAGGGACCGGCGTGGGATGATGCCGGCAGGGTGTTCTGCCTGGTGTCCGACCATGGCCGGGTGTTTTTGGAGGCGTTCACCGCCGAGGGCGTGCGGGAGCGCGTCGCCGAGGATATCGGCGGATTCTCGGTCGGGGGAGGAAGGACGGCGCTGCTGAGGCATTCCGCGGTGGATGCCGGGGAGGTTTGGGTCGACGAGGTCCGCTTGACGGATTGCAATCGCGACTGGTTGTCGGAAGTACGCTTGGTGGAGCCGATTCGAATCGAACCCCCGGCTCCGGATGGCGCCCCCGTCCCCTGCTTTGTGCTGCTTCCCGCGGACCACGCACAGGATCCGCGACCGCGTCCCTGCCTGCTGTACCTGCACGGTGGACCGCATCTCATGTACGGAGAGCGCCGACTCTTTCATGAGTATCAGGCGTTGGCTGCGGCGGGCTATGTGGTTTTGTTCCCGAATCCCCGGGGCTCCAAGGGGTATGGCGAGGCCTGGACACGCGCGATCGAGGGCGATTGGGGCGATCCCGCGATGCACGATGTGTTGGCGTGCGTCGACCATGCCGTTGCCGCGGGTTGGGCCGATCCGGACCGACTCGGAATCCTCGGAGGCAGCTACGGTGGGTACTTGACCGCTTGGGTGGTTGGGCGAACGGATCGCTTCAAGGCCGCGGCTCCCGAGCGGGGGGTCTACGATCTGGTCAGCATGGCTGGAACCACCGACTTCGCGTGGCGGGACCACGATTGCATTGAGCTCGATCTCGCTCTTGGCCTTGAGTTCGGCCGCGAGCTGGCTCTGCTGAGCCTTGGTGGCCTCGATCATCTTGG
>JBJTRZ010000464.1:0-10448 GCA_046076415.1 Armatimonadota bacterium | reverse complement strand
GCACTGCGCACGGTAGCGATCCCGGCGACGCTCCGGGCGAAAACGTTGGAAACGTGGGTGGTGCTCGGGAATCGCGGCACCCGCGGCGGCAGCGCGCTCACCGTCCAATCCGCCGACGGCGTACGCTTCGACGGGGTCGTTTGGGCGGAACGACAACCCGACAAATGGATGGCCGGGAGCGATGGATTCTCGCGCACCCGCGACCTCGATGCCCCCGAGGAACGAGACCTCGGTGCAAATCCGATTCAGGTCGCCGTGACCTACCATCCCGACGGAACCATCGCGTGCTATCGCGACGGCAAACCCTACGGCACGCCCTACAAACCATCGACGGCGCCGATCGAATTCCCCGCCACGGGCAGTCAGTTCCTGTTCGGGCACCGGCACACCGGCTCCGAAGGGTGGCTCGACGGCGCGATCGAGGAAGCCCGGATCTACGATCGCGCGCTGTCCCCGGAGGAGGTCGCATCGGCGTTCGCGCGCAAACCCGTATCGCTCCCGCAGGAACGATTGCTCGCGGCGCTGACACCCACCGAACGGCGACGTTGGGCGGATGCCACGGCGCGCGCCGGCGCGGCCCGGGATGCATTGCGCGCGTACGAAACCGCCCATCCGGGCGGTGCCATGGCCTACGCCGCCGTGTCCACCAAACCACCGGCCGTGCAGGTGCTGCGCCGCGGCGATCCCACCCAGCCCGCCGATCCCGTGGTGCCCGGTGGTCTCACCGCGATTCGCGCCTTGCCCGCCGATTTCGGCCTCGACGGCAACTCCACCGACCCGGAGCGCCGCGTCCGACTGGCGCGCTGGCTCGTCGATCTCCGCAACCCGCTGGTGGCCCGCGTGATGGTCAACCGGATCTGGCAAGGACATTTCGGGCGTGGCCTCGTGGGAACCCCCAACGATTTCGGGTTCAACGGGGAACGTCCCACCCACCCCGAACTGCTCGACTGGCTCGCCCGCACGTTCACGACGCCCGATGCCCAAGGGCGCGGCGCATGGTCGATGAAGCGACTGCATCGGCTGATCCTGACGTCGCGCACCTACCGCATGCGCGGCGACCGCAATCCGAAAGCCGAACGGATCGATGCCGACAACCGGCTGCTGTGGCGTTTCGCACCACGGCGACTCGAAGGGGAAGCGTTCCGCGACGCGTTGCTCGCCGTGGCCGGAAACCTCAACCCGGCGCAGGGGGGCCCGGGCTTTCGCCCCTTCACCGTCACCAACTACGGATCGGATTTCTACACCCTGATCGATCGCGACACCCCGGAGTTCAACCGGCGATCGATCTACCGCATGGCCGTGCACTCCGCGCGCAGCCCGTTGCTCGAATCGCTGGACTGCCCCGATCCCTCCACGAAAACACCGCGCCGGACGGTCACCACCACGCCGATCCAAGCGCTGGAGATGATGAACGAACCGTTCGTGGTGCGCCAATCGCGTGTTTTCGCCGCGCGCGTGGACCGCGAAACCGCCGCCCAAACCGCGTCGCGGTCCGGCGGAAACGGCATCGCACGGATCCAATCGGCGTGGCGGCTGGCCTACGGTCGACTCCCGACCCCTGCGGAAACGCGCCGCGCCGCCGCCCATCTCGCCCGCCATTCGCTGGACAGCCTGTGCTGGACCCTTTTCAACAGCAACGAGTTCCTGTATGTCGACTGAACCGCTGGATTTCGCCCTGCCCCGCGCCGATCGGCGACGGTTCCTCCGCGACGCGGCGTTCGGGCTCGGGTCGGTTGCGCTTGCCGACCTGCTCGCACGGGAGGCCGGAGCCGCCGCCCCGCCGGGAACGCATTTCGCTCCGAAAGCCAAGCGCGTCATCCAGATCTTCGCCTGCGGCGGCGTCAGCCACATCGATTCGTTCGACCACAAGCCCGAGCTCGAACGGCTGCACGGCACGGAGTGCAAACGGCCCTTCGACACGTTCTTCGCCCAGCCGGGCAATCTGATGAAAAGCCCGTTCTCGTTCACCCCGCACGGCGCGAACGGGCACCTCGTGAGCAGTCTGTTCCCGCACCTTGGCAAACGGGTCGACGACATCGTCTTCCTGCACGCCATGAAGGCGAAATCGGCGAACCACACCCCCGCCACGTTCCAGATGAACAGCGGGTTCACGCTCAACGGTTTCCCGTGCCTCGGCGCGTGGCTCTCCTACGGCCTCGGGTCGCTCAATCAGGATCTCCCGACATTCGTCGTGCTCCCGGACCCGCGCGGGCTCCCGGCGGGCGGCGCCATCAACTGGACGTCGGGGTTTCTGCCGGCCAACCACCAGGGAACACCGTTCCGGACCACCGGCGAACCGGTGCACAACCTGTTTCCTCCGGAGGGCACCGACACGCGTGAACGTTCGGCGTCGCTGGATCTGCTGCGGACCCTCAACCGCGACCATGCCCACGCGGCCGGCGACGACCCCGCGCTGGCGGCCCGGATCCGCGCCTACGAACTGGCCGCGCGCATGCAGCTGAGCATTCCCAAGGCCGTGGCGATCGATTCCGAACCCGCGCATGTGAAATCGCTGTACGGGCTCGACGATCCCATGGCGGCCCCTTTTGGACGCAACTGCCTGCTCGCACGACGCCTGCTGGAGAAAGGCGTCCGCTTCGTACAGCTCTACCACGGCGGCGCGTTCGGCTCGCCGAGGATCAACTGGGACGCCCACGAGGACATCGTCGACAACCATGTCAAACAGGCTCGCAGCATGGACCAACCCGTCGCCGGCCTGCTCGCCGATCTGAAGCAGCGGGGGCTGCTCGACGACACATTGGTGCTGTGGACCACCGAATTCGGGCGGACACCGATCACGCAGGGCGTGGGGCAACCCGGCCGCGACCACCATCCGTTCGCGTACACCTGCTGGATGGCCGGCGCCGGACTGAAGGCGGGCCTACGCTACGGAAAGACCGACGAGATCGGATACGAGCCGGTGGAAAACCCGGTCAGCGTCTACGATTTCCACGCGACCGTCCTGCATCTGCTCGGCATCGACCACAAACGGCTGACGTACTACCACAACGGTATCGGGCGCCGGCTCACCGACGTGCGCGGCGAAGTCGTCCGGGGCATCCTCGCCTGATCCGGCGGCCAAGCGCCTCCCCTACCAGTTGCGGGTGATCTTCACCTTCGACGGCAAGGCTTTGAGCAGGGTCATGATGGCCCACCAGAAACCCGGAACGTAGTATTCGCCATCGCCGCGCGCGCACAGGGCGTCGATGCGCGCCGCCACGACGTCGGGCTTCGCGAACAACAGCCCCTTCTTCATTCCCGCGGTCATCGGCGTGTCGACAAAACCCGGCTTGATGGTCACCACACGGACCCCGCTGCGGTGCAGGCGGTTGCGGAGGCCTTGCAGGAACGTGTTGAGGGTGGCCTTCGCGCTGCCGTAGACGTAGTTGGACGTGCGTCCAAAGTCGCCGGCCACCGACGAAATCACCGCGATGCATCCCGAGCGCCGCTCCTCCATCGCATTGGCGAACCAGCCCACGTAGGAGAGCACGCTCAGCGCATTCACCACGAACGCCGTGGCGAGGTGGGCGGTGCTCGACTGGCAGGCCTTCTGATCGGGGAGCATGCCGTGGGCGACCAGCAGCAGATCCACCGGACCAAACTCGGACAGGATCCGGGCAACCGTGCCCTCGTGCGCCTCGATATCGGCGGGATCCTCCGTCAGCACCACGACCTCGGCCGCGCCGCGCACGCGCAGGTCCGCGGCCAAGGTCTCCAGGGTTTCCCCGTTGCGCCCCATCACGCAGAGGCGATTGTGCGGTACCGCCCAGCGCCGCAGGGTGGCGGTTGCGATCGCCGAAGTCGCTCCGATCACCACGATGTTCATGTCGTCCTCAATCCAGTCCCAGCCGGCGCGATTGCGCCGAGACGAATTTGCCCAGCGCCCCGTAGCGCGCACGCACCGCTTGGAACGCATCGATCCCCGGATAACCCGCGGCGAACATTTCGCGCGACATCCGCGCGTCCTTGGTCAGATAAAGCCGGCCGCGGTGATGCCGAACCCGCTCGTCGAGTCGGTCCAGCAGCTCGAACGCGGCGCGGTCGGCTTGAAAATCGAGCGCCAGGGTGTATCCCTCGAACGGGAACGACAGGAAGTGGTCGTTTCCCGGACCAAACACCTTGAGCACCGCAAGGAATGACGCTTTGCCGCTGCGTGCGATGAGGCCGAGCATGGACGCGAGGGCTTCGGGTCCCTCCTCCTTCGGGATCACGAATTGGTGCTGGAGGAAGCCCTGCTTCCCGTACAGCCGATTCCAATCCGCAACCGCGTCGAGGGGGTGGAAAAACGACTCGAACGATTTGCGGTGGGTTCGGGTTCCGGCGCCGGCCTTGGCGTAGTAGAGCTGGTTGAACGCCCCCATGGTCGCGCGATTCATGCACCAAGGCGGAAAATCGATCGGCACCGGAATCGGCGGTTTGACCGGAGCGCGCAACGGACCGTCGGGCGCGTGTTCGCCGAGCATCAGCACCGACCGCCCGAGGGAATCCCCGGTGGCCAGACAGTCGATCCATGCGACCGAGTAGGTGGGCTCGGTATGCTCCTCGAAGAGCGCGAGCACGTGGGCGAGGTTCCGCGCACGGTGGGTGGTTTCGACGATTTCGCTGGACCGGATGGGCAGCAACTGGATGGTCGCCGCCACCACGATGCCGGTGAGTCCCATTCCCCCGCAGGTGGCGCGAAACAGGTCTCCGTGAAGCTCGCGATCCACCACCACGCGGCTGCCGTCGGCGAGCACCATTTCCATGGAGCGGACGTGGTCGCCAAAGCTGCCGTGCACATGGTGGTTCTTGCCGTGGATATCCGAGGCGATCGCGCCCCCCACGGTCACGAACCGGGTGCCGGGCACCACCGGGAGGAACCAGCCGCGCGGCACCAGGAAGCGCTGGAGTTCGTAGAGCGACGCACCCGCGGCGCAGGTCAGGATGCCGTGGTCGGGGTCGAAGTCGAGCAGGTGATCCAGCGCTCCCAGATCGAGCAGGCGTCCCGCCAGCGCCGAGTCGCCGTAACTGCGCCCCAGGCCCCGGGGCAGGATTTCCCCATCCGCGCGGACCGCGCGGCGCACCGCCTCCACCGAGGTCGGGACCGACACGGACGCCTCCACGCGCGGATAACGGCCCCAACTGGTCACTTCCATGCGATCATCGCCCCCAACCGGTCAGCACCACCTTGTCGGCAAGCGCGACGGTCGCCGCGAGCACCGCTCCCACCACCCAGCTCGCGCGGTCCCGGATGGCGAAGACCACCGGATCGTCGTGCATGGTCCCGCGCGCGGTCACCAGCCAGATTCGCGACACCCAGTACAGCAGCACCGGACAACCAATCCACAGCAGGCGCGGGGTGCGGTAGAGGGTCGCGGTGACCGGGTCCTGTATGTAGAGGGCGAAGACCAGGACCGCGATGTAGCCCGACGCGGCGCCAAGCGCCCCCACCACGGGCAGGTCCGTCGTGGCGTATCCCCGGCCGGGCAACACCCGCACCTCCCCGGTTTCCCCCTGCTCGGCGGCCTTGGCCGCGACCAGTTCGGCGTACCGTTTCACGAACGCCAGACTGGTGAAGAGGAAGACGGAGAAGATGGTCAGCCAGAACGAAAGGGGAACCGGCACGGCGAAGGCGCCCCCCACCAACCGGGCCGTGTAGAGCGCCGCGAGCGCCACGACATCCACCATCGGAATGCGCTTGAGGCGAAACGAGTAGGCGAGGGTCAGCAGGAAATAGCCGACGAGCACGACCAGGAACGCGGGCGGAAGGACGGCGAAGGCGAGGCCGAGCCCAACCAACGTCGTGGCGGGCCACAGCAGATGTCCGGTGGTGATGGACAAGGCCCCCGACGCGAACGGGCGGTTGCGCTTGCGGGGATGGAGGCGGTCGTCGGCGACATCGAGCAGATCGTTGAGGACATACACCCCGGATGCGACGCAGCCGAAGGCCACGAACGCGACGAGCACGCGGAGGAGGTCGTTCGGGCTGCCCAGCCGGTGCGCCCCGGCGAGCGGCACCAGCACGAGCAGGTTCTTGACCCACTGGTGCGGACGGAGCGCGGCGAAAACCGCCCGGACCGTGCCGGCGATCGCTGGTGTTTCAGTGGGTTCCGCGTCGGCCATCCGCCCTCACCGCCCCTCGGTGTCGGTCCCGAATCCGCCCGCCGCCCGCCTCAGCGGACCGGCTTGCGGTGCGAGAAGATGTTGAGCCCGAGCCATCCCCAGAACAAGGGGTGCAGGCCGAAAGAAAAAACCGCCTTGCTCCACGGCTGGCAGAGCGCCAGCACGCCAAGGAGCATCAGGACGATGCTGGCGACCTCCGCGACTTGCGCGAAACGGCCCCGCAGCATCTCAGGCGCCCAACCGCAACGTCGATTTCGCGTCGAAGAGATGCGCCCGGGCCGGGTCGATCCGTGCGTGGAGCAGGTCGCCGACCGCGGGGCGGAACGTCGGGCCGGTGCGCGCCTTGACCACATGTCCGCCGATTTGAACGTTGACGATGTTTTCCGAACCGAGGAGTTCGACGAGATACACCGGCGCGGGCAACGAACCGGGAACCGCCTCCGCGGTGAGGTGGACATCCTCGGGGCGAACGCCCAGCACGAGATCGGCATCGGGGGAGGCGCCGGAGAGTTGGCCGGACGGATCGATGTCGAGGTGCGTGTCGGGAGCGCCGGCCTCGCCGGAGAGGCGAAGCCCTGCGCCATCGCGGCGGCAGGGCAGGAAGTTCATCGACGGCGATCCGATGAAGCCCGCCACGAACAGATTGCGCGGCTTGTCGTACACCTCGGTGGGCGTGCCGACCTGCTGCAGCAGTCCGCCGTACATGATCGCGATCTTGTCGCCCATCGACATCGCTTCGAGTTGGTCGTGGGTGACGTAAATCGTGGTGGCGCCCAGATCGGATTGCAGGCGCTTGATCTCCGCCCGCATCTCCGTGCGCAGCTTGGCGTCGAGCGCGGACAGCGGCTCGTCCATGAGGAAGACCTGCGGGCTGCGAACGATGGCGCGGCCGATGGTGACCCGCTGCTGCTCGCCGCCGGAGAGCTGGACCGGCTTGCGGTCGAGTTTGTCCTCGATGTGCAGCACCTTCGCCGCGTAGCCCACGCGCTCCGCGATCTGTTCCTTGGGCGTCTTGACCGCCTCGAGCGGAAACGCGAGGTTTTGGCGCACCGTGAGGTGGGGGTAGAGCGCGAACGACTGGAACACGAACGCGATGTCGCGATCGCCCGGTTCGAGGTTGGTCACCTCGCGCTCGCCGATGAGGATCTCGCCACCGTTGGGTATCTCGAGACCGGCGATGCACCGCAGCGTGGTGGTCTTGCCACACCCCGAAGGGCCCAGAAAGACCATGAATTCACCGTCCTCGACCTCGAGATCGAGTTGGTTGACGGCGGTGAAGTCGCCGTAGTTCTTGACGAGTTGCCGGACGCGTACGCTTGCCATGTTTCGGGGAACGCGCCCCGCTCCGCCGCAGAAGCGGACGTCGGGCGCACCGTCCATTCTACACCATGCGATCCCCCGGCGAGACGGGATGGGCGTACAATGGCGCATGGCCAAACCCCCTTGCTACGAACTGCGCACCTATTGGACCCATCCGGGTCGGCGCGACGCACTGCACCAACGATTCCGCACGCGCACCATCGGGATCTTCCGCCGCTGCGGCATGGACGTGATCGGTTTCTGGAACCCGCTGCCGGGAGCCGGCGCCCCGGCCGACCACGAAAACATGGTGGTCTACCTGCTGCGCTTCAAGGACCGGGATGCCCGCGAGAAAGCGTGGCAAGCGTTCGGCAAGGACCCCGAATGGCCGGTGGCCCTGCGCGAATCCGAAGCCAACGGTGGCCCCATCGTCGCCCGCAGCGAATCCGTTATCCTCGACCCGGTCGATTTCTCCCCGGAGATGCGCCCACGCCGCGGCGCCCCGCGGCTCTTCGAACTGCGCACCTACACCGCCACGCCGGGCAATCGCGAACGACTCGTGGATCGCTTCCGCAAGGCCACCTTCGGCCTCTTCAAGAAGCACGGCATCGAAAACGGCCTCTACGGCGTCCCGCAAGCGGACCAGCCCGGCGCAAGCGACAAGCTGATCTACTTCGTGATGCACAAGGACGCCGACGCGCGCACGAAATCGTTCGCCGATTTCGGGGCCGATCCCGCGTGGAAGGCGGCGCGCGAAGCGAGCGAACGCGATGCCGGTGGCTCGTTGACCACGCCGGGCGGCGTGCTGTCGCTGCTGCTCGTCCCCACCGACTACTCTCCGCTCCGCTGAGGGATCAGACCCCCGTTGCGTCGCGCTTGGCCATGTCCGCCGCCACCGTGCGGGAGGCCATGGCCAGCGCGAACGCCACCAGCACATACGCTCCGGCGGTGGCCATGATGGCCGAGCCCATGCCGGCGCCGGCATCCACCGCCACCCCCACCGCGATGGGAGCGATGCTCCCCGCGACGAATCCGATCAGGTTCATCAATCCCGTCGATGTGCTGCGCCGATGCGCCGGCACGACATCGTAGAACGCCGGGGTGAGGTTGGCGTCGTAAAGGCCCTTGCAGAAACCGAAGCAGGTCATCGCACCCGCCACCACCCAGAGGTCCCGCGTCCAGCCGCAGAGCACGATGAACGGCGCGCCGCAGAGCACGGCCGTCATTTTGAGGCGAACCCGCCCCGACGCGGACCGGGTCGCGCGCCGATCGGCGATCCATCCTCCGGCAAGCGCGCCCAGACCCGACGCGGCGTAGGGAAACAGGGTCGCGCCCAGACCGGCCTGCGCAAGGTTCAACCCGAACTTTTCCTTCAAGTAGGTGGGCATCCACGTGAGGAACACGGTGTTGACGATGTTCGCGCCGAAGAACGCCACGATGATCCAGGTCGCGGACGGAATGCCCCGGAGCTCGCGCGCAACCGCCCACGGCCCCGTCGACTCCCGCCGCGCGAACAACCAGTCGCCCAGTTGCGGCACCAACCGGCCCGCTCCCACAACCACCGCAAGCATCGCAGCGATCGCTCCGACCACCGCACCGATGCGCGCGAGCCCCGCCGTTCCCGCCGGCACGGACCCCATCGCGGCTCGAGCAACGAACACCCCGGCCACCAGAAGTCCGAGCCACGCCAACTGACGGGGCACCTCGCGCGAGAGCATGCGCCGGGGAGTCGCGCGATCCACCCCTGTCCGGGCGGGCTCGCGCAGGAAACGGACGAGCACCAGACCCAGCACCACGCCGGCAACGCCGAGGAACACGAACGGAAACCGCCACCCACGTTCCATCGCGAGCCAACCGGTCAGCGCGCCGCCGGCGATGGTGCCCGCGTACAGACTCGTCTGATGGATTCCCACCGCCTTGGAACGCGTGGCGGGGCCGTGGAAATCGGCGATGTACGCCATCGAGGCGGGCATGTAGAACGCTTCGCCGAGGCCTTCCGATCCGCGTACCAGGACGAACTGCCAGAGCTGGCGACACCCCGCCGTGAAGCCCGTGATCACGCTCCACACCATCAATCCGCCGAGCACCACCCACTTGCGCGGCCAGCCATCGCCCACCGCGCCGGCGAACGGCGACGCCGCGGCGTAGACCCACATGAACGCGGAGGCGATCAGGCCTTGTTCGGCCTTGCTGAACCCGAACTCACGCCCGAGTTCGGGCAACACCGAACCCACCGCCACCCGATCGGCGTAGTTGAAGAAACAAACGCACCAGAGCAACCCCACCAGGATCCACGGGTAGCGCGCGGACAGGGCCTTCGACGGGCCGCCGGATACATCGTGGGACATGGCACTCCTTCGCGCCGGCATCCGCGAGGACCCGACGATGCGGCTAGGTTGCGCGTTCCCCGGCGGCGATCCTCCCCCGCCTCCCGGGGACGCGACGCCGGGCGGGCCGGGAGTATAATGAGCGCACTCGACCCCCGTCGAAACCGGAGGCCCCATGAACCGCATCGCACCGACCCTACTCGCCCTGATCGCCACCGCCGGCATCGCCCACGCGCAAGGCGGCGCGCCCGTCGCGCCGATCGCCGACAGCCTCGACCGCTTCGGGCTGAAGATCCTCTCCAAGGCCGTGGTGGACACCGGCCTCGCGACCGCCCTCCGCGGCAAAGGCCCGTACACGATCTTCGCCCCCAGCAGCTCGGCGTTCATCATGCTCGGCAAGGCCAAGCGCGAAGCGCTGCTCGCCGACAAGAAGGCGCTCAAGGCCGTCCTGCTCAACCACGTCGTGGCCGGCACCTACACCGCCGCGGACCTCTCGAAGTTGAAGAACAACTCCACGCTGAAAACCCTCGGGGGCGGCGTGATCCATGTCAAAACCAAAGGTACGCTGCTGATCGAATCCTCCCGCCCGGTGATGCCCGACCAGAAGGTGTCGAACGGCGTCCTGCACGTGATGGACCGCGTGCTGATGCCGGCCGGAAAGTGACGGGCGAACGCGCACCCCGGCTCCTGCTCGCGGCCCTCGCCGCCGCGGCGGCCGGG
>JBJTRZ010000463.1:0-8406 GCA_046076415.1 Armatimonadota bacterium | reverse complement strand
GCCGGGAAACGGCTCCCAAATCGAAGAAGCAGCAAACACCGCCGGTTCCCCGACCGGCGGTGTTTTCGTTGACGCCGACGGCCACCCATTTGCTCTGCGAAAATACCCCGGCACGGCAAATTGCGGTTTAGGTGTCCCATGTCCATACTCCGATCCTGCCAACCCAAGGTCGCCGTCGTCGGCGCAGGACTTGCGGGTGTTTCGGTCGCCTTGGAACTTGCGTCCCGAGGAATGTCCGTCGTCCTGATCGATCAGGACGTTCGCCCGGTGAACCGTGCAAGTCGTCGCAACGAAGGCAAAATTCATCTGGGATTTGTCTACGCGAACGAACCGGACCGGGAAACCATGCGCCTCATGGTGGATGGCGCCATGGTTTTCGGTCCGTTGATGCGCCGCTGGCTGGGACGCTGCCCCGAGGCCTCCACGCAATTCCAGTATCTGGTGCACTGCGAATCGGTGGTGACGCCCGAGGAGTTCGCGGTCCATTGCGCCGCGGTCGAGACGTACGCCCGCGCCGTCCAGGAGACACGGCCGGACGCCGATTACCTTGGCGCACGGCCCGGGCGATTTTGGCGCCCATCGTCGCCCGAAGCCCTCGAAACGGTCGGAGCGGGCGGAGAAATCGCCGCGGCTTTCGTTACCGAGGAGCGGGCCGTTGACACCGATCTATTGTCGTTGGCGCTCGCCAAGCGGGTGCTCGAGGACGACAACATCGACTTCCAGGGCGGCGTCGAGGTGAACCGTTTCGAACAGGCGGGAACCGGCTATCGTTTGCATGGAACGCGGGATGGGGCCCCTTGGCAATCCCGAGCGGACCTGCTCGTGAACTGCACGTGGGAGCGTCGCAGCGCTTTGGACGCGACGCTGGGGATTGCTCCCCCCGCCGACATCCTCCATCGATTGAAATACCGACTGATCTTAAAGGTCCCTCCGGTCTGGCGCGACGCGGTTTCGATGACCATGGTCGTCGGTCCCTATGGCGACATTGTCATCCGTCGGGACGGCACCGCGTTCCTTTCGTGGTATCCCGTTGGCCGCCAAGGCTGGTCCACGGACATCGAACCCCCACGGGATTGGGACGCACCGAGCAGCGGACGGCCGGATCCCGTCACCGCGAACCGCGTGGCCGACGGCATCTTGTCCAATCTCGACCGCTTCTACCCCGGCATAGGTGCCTCGGAAGTCTTGCAAATCGATGCCGGACCGATCGTGGCAATTGGGCGAAGCGACGTGGGCGACAAGGGATCGGGCCTGCACCACCGGTGCGAGGTCGGGTACCGGGAGCACGGAACCTACTTCACGTTGGATCCCGGCAAATTAACGACGGCCCCGTTGTTCGGGGTGCGCCTCGCGGAGCGCATCGACGCATTGGTCGGAGGAATTCGTCCGCGTTCCCATCGTTTCGGAGCGCAATTGGAGGCCGCCAATGCCTGAACGTCCCTTGGTCGCCGTGTTGATGGGCACCTACAACGGCGAGGCGTTCGTGGAGCGCGCCCTGGACGCGCTGCGTGCCCAGGATTACCCGAATTTGCGGATCGTGGTACGCGACGACGGTTCGACGGACGGCACGGCTTCCCTGTGCGCCAAAGCCGCGTTGGCCGAGCCGCGTATCGATTTCCGTTCGAACGCCGCCAATATGGGCTGGCTGGAAACGTACCGAAACCTGGTTTTGGAGTCGGATGCGCCGTTTGTGGCGTTCGCTTTCCACGACGACGTGATCGAGCCCACCTACGTGAGCCGTCTGGTCGAACGTCTCGAGGAAAATCCCCGCGCCGTGGTGTCGTACAGCGATATGCGGATGTACTATCCCGGCAACGAGACCATTGTTCGGCACACCGTGCAATCCGGGGTTCGCTCCGGTATGCGCCGCGCTTGGAACGTGCTTTTGCACCGGAACGATTGGTGGGTACCGTTTCGCGGAGTCGTACGTGCCGACGCTGCCCGTCTATGTGCTTCCGAATTGGTTCCGAGCGCGGCGGGGGACGTCTCGTGCGATTGGTACTGGATGTTGCTGCTGGCCAGCCTCGGCGAGATGGAGCGCGTACCCGAGGTGCTCTACACGAAGCATTTGCGCAAGGCCGGCGTCACGCTCACGTGGCGGACCTCGCCGTTCAAGCACGCCCAGCGCCGCGCGAGCGCGGTCCGGGCCATACGAAAGATGCCGATCGGCGCGATCGAAAAGGGGCTGCTCGTGCTGTCGGTGGGACTCTCCTTGATGCAGATCGTCGTGGACGGCATTCGTCGGCGACTGCCGCGCCGAACCGTTCGATCGGTGGCGGCACCGGCTTAGGCGCTCGAACCGATCGGTGGGTGCCGTGCGGCAGGGGGGACCGGAGCGCATGAAAAAAGCCCGCCAATCGGCGGGCTTTCACGCACCCGGCAGGACTCGAACCTGCGACCTTCAGGACCGCAACCTGACGCTCTAATCCGCTGAGCTACGGGTGCTGGGTGCGGGGGAAGTCTATCATTCGGCCTTGCAGGTGTCAAGGCGATGGCGTCTTCCGGGTCGCCGTCAGAGGCGAATTTCAATCGTACCGGTCACACCAACGCCGGAAACCCGCTTGAGGTCGTCGAGCGAGGTCACCTTGCGATCCTCCACCGGCAACAGGCCGCGGGCGCGCACGCGAAATCCGAGCCGCGTCTCGCCTTCGATCTGCGCCACGGCGCGGACCTTGTCGACCAGCGCGGTCGGTCCGGAGACTTGGGCGGCTCCGGCGAACGTTCCGCCCCCGACGGACAGGATCGGCACCACCTTGGTGGCGAAGTTGGGATCGTCCTTGCGGGTTTGGGTCACCTTGTTGACGAAATCGTCGATGGCCCGGCTGTTGCTGTCGACCACCGCCAGTACGGCGGCTCCCTTGAGCAACTTGTCGAGCTGGGCGGTCGCGGGGGTGGCGGCGGCGATGACGACCCCGGCGACGAAGGAGGCGATTGCGACGGACACGGTTCCGATTCGTTTCATGCTTCCTAGGACGATTCAAACGACGGAAAAGTTGCGTCGAAGCGCGCGGGTAACCGATACAATGGCCGCGTGAACGAGGCCGAAGTCGACAAGGGTTTGATGTCGTGCGTCCATTGCGGATTTTGTTTGGACGCGTGTCCGACGTACCGCGCGACCGGCGACGAGGCGGATGGGCCTCGTGGACGTCTCGCGCTCATGCGCGCCGTCCACGAGGGAGTGCTCTCGCTTTCCGACCAGGAAGCGATGCTTCCCGGGGGGGTGGGTTACCACTTGGATCGTTGCCTCGGCTGCCGAGCCTGCGAAACCGCCTGTCCTTCCGGGGTTCCCTACGGACGTCTGCTCGAGCATTACCGCGACGAGCAGGAAGCCGTCGTTCGTCGGCCTGCCGGCGAGCGCCTGCTGCGCGGTTCCTTGCTCAACCTTTTGACGCACCCTTCCCGGATGGCGTTGGCGCTGCGTGCCGGAAGGCTCGCGGGTGGCCGGATTCCCGGGCCCGCGGCACGGTTCGTCGGGTTGCCGGCCGACACCCGCATGCCGTTGCCCGCGGATCTGGGAGAAGCGGGCCGTCCGGTACCCGAATTCACGGCCGCTCGCGGGGAGAAGCGCGGCACCGTGGTGCTCCTGTCGGGATGCGTGATGCGGGTGCTGTATTCCCCGGTCCACCATGCCACGGTGCGCGTGCTTTCGGCGTGCGGTTACGATGTCGCCTGCCCGCCGTCCCAAGGGTGCTGCGGCGCGTTGCATGGCCATCAGGGACAACTCGGTACGGCCGAGGAACTGGCCTGCCAATTGATTTCGGATCTCGAGGCAATCCCGTGCGATGCGATCCTGCTCAATTCGGCCGGGTGCGGAAGTTTCGTCAAGGATTACGGGCACCTGTTGGCCGATGACCCGCGTTGGGCGGACCGCGCCGCCGCGTTCTCGGGCAAGATCCGCGACATTTCCGAGTTTCTCGACGAGGTCGGGGCTCCGGCACCCACGGGCCGCATCGACGCGCGGGTGACCTATCACGATGCCTGCCACCTCCGGCACGGCCAGCGGATTGCCGATGCTCCGCGTCGCCTGCTCCAGTCCATTCCGGGATTGGCGTACGTGGAATTGGCGGACGCCGACCAGTGCTGCGGGAGCGCTGGAGTCTACAATTACCTCGAACCGGATATGGCGCGGACCCTTCTCGACAAGAAGGTCGACGCGATCCTCGCCACGGGGGCATCCATCGTCGCCACGGCCAATCCAGGGTGTCTCGCGTGGATCGAGCAGGGCATTGCGGAACGCGTGCGTCGGGGAACCCTTCCCGCTACCTCGCGAGCTCCGCGTATCGTCCACCCGATCGAACTCCTCGACGAAGCGTGGGGACGCGACGCCGGCTAGGGGAAGCGCCGCGCCTCCGGGCGATATACTGCGGCATCCTTTCCAGCCGACGGCCCCGCTGCGTCTTGGGGCCGTGCACGCCTTGTCCGAACACCTTTCCAACGAGAACCCGCCCGCCGCGCTCGAAGCCACCGATACGCCGACCCCGCTGGCCGCCAGCCAGCGCCGCGTGGTCGACAATCTGGACCGACTTCTCGATGTCCTGCCGTCGCGCTTGCGCGATGTGCTCGGGAGTGCACCCGACCGAGAGGATCTGCTCGAGATCGTGATGGATTTGGGACGTGCCGTCGAGGCGCGCTACGCCGGACGAGTTGCCGATCCGCTGCCCGGGGAAGAGGTGACCTCCGAGGACCTCGAGTATGTCGAGAGCCGCATCGGCGAATTCGGCCATGACAACCGCGCGGGCATCGAACGTACATTGCACCGGATATCGTGCATCCGGAACCGGCGCGACCGTATCGTCGGTTTGACCTGCCGCGTCGGGCGATCCGTGTTCGGCACCGTGGATATCATCCGCGACATCGTCGAGGCGGGGCATTCGATCCTGATGCTCGGGCGTCCCGGGGTCGGCAAGACCACGAAATTGCGCGAGACCGCGCGCATCCTGTCCGACGAGTACCGCAAGCGCGTCGTGATCGTCGATACGTCCAACGAAATCGCCGGCGATGGCGATATCCCGCACCCGGCCATCGGGCGCTCCCGTCGTATGCAGGTCAAGCGTCCCGAGGAGCAGCACGCGGTGATGATCGAGGCGGTGGAAAACCACATGCCGCAAGTCATCGTCATCGACGAGATCGGGACGGAGCAGGAGGCGTTCGCCGCGCGCACCATCGCGGAGCGCGGGGTGCAACTGGTGGGCACGGCCCACGGCAACAGCCTCGAAAACCTTCTGCTCAACCCAACCCTTTCCGACCTGGTCGGGGGCATCCAGGCTGTCACGCTTGGCGACGACGAGGCGAAGCGGCGCGGCACCCAGAAGACCGTCCTCGAACGCAAGGCACCTCCGACTTTCGACGTGATCATCGAAATCATGGAGGTCGACAAACTCGCGATCCATCACGATGTCGCGAAGGTGGTCGACAAGATGCTCCGCGGGCAGCAGCCGCGCCCCGAGATCCGCGTCCGCCACGAAGGGGGATCGGTCGAAGTAGTACAGCGTGCCGAGCTGCCCCCGGACCGTCCCGGCGAACGCAGCGGCGGGACCTACGGGATGGCCTTCGATCCCGAGCCGGAGTCGGCCCGGGGTCCGCTTGCGATGGGCGAGGACGTCGACGGCGAGCCACGAAAGGTGGTCCGTATCTTTCCCTACGGAGTTTCCCGCTCCCGCCTCGAACGGGCCATCGTCACCATGCGCGTTCCCGGCATGGTCCTGCGCGAGCCGGGCGACGCCGATGTGGTGGTGGCGCTCAAGGCCGCGTTCCGCAAGGAACCTGCCCGCATCCACGAACTGCGCGGGCGTGCGGTGCCTATCCACGTGGTCAAAAGCAACACCTATATCCAGATCGAAAACGTCGTTCGCGAGATCTTCGGGCTCCAGGGCGTGGTGCATCCCTCGGAGGAGGACGACGCGGTGACCGAGGTGGAGAACGCGATCGACCACGTCAACGAAACCGGAGAAGCGGTCGAACTCGCGCCGCGCAATTCCTACGTTCGGCGGCTCCAACACCAGATCGTCGAACGTGCGGATCTGCGCTCCGAATCGATCGGCATCGATCCACGTCGGCGACTTCGGATACTTCCACGGCTGGCGAACTCGCCCGCGTGATCGCTCCCGGCGACGATCGGCTCGACCGGCAGATTGCCTTCCTGCGGGAGGTCGATCGCCTCAAGTCGGTGGAACGGCGCACACGGACGATCGGCGGGGCGCGCCGCGAGAACAGTGCCGAGCATTCGTGGCACCTCGCGCTTTCGGTCCTCGTACTTGCGGAGCATGCCGAGTCGTCCCGCCTCGACCTCGGGCGCGCCCTGCGCATGGCCCTTCTGCACGATTTGGTCGAAATCGACGCGGGGGACACGTTCGTGTACGACGCCTCCGCCATGGAAACCAAGGCGGATCGGGAACGCGTCGCCGCCGAGCGCATCTTCGGCCTGCTGCCTCCCGACCAAGGGAACGAATTGCGCGCGCTCTGGAACGAGTTCGAAGCGGGCGAAACCCCGGAAGCGCGTTTTGCGTCCGCCGTGGATCGCTGGTGCGGAGTCTTCCAGAATGTCGCCAACGCGGGCGGAACCTGGCGGGAGCACGGCATCGACGCCGATCAAGTGCGGGCGAGGAACCGTTCTATTTCGGAGGGAGCGCCGGCGCTCTGGTCCCGGGTCGACGCCTGGATCGAAACCGTATGCGAAAAACCGGCCTCGAATGCGTGACGTTTGCAATTCCTACTATTCCGGTCTAGTATTTGGAGTATGGAGTCGAGGCAGTGACGCGGCAAGGCGGCGATGTCGAGCAGCAGTGGCGTTCGGAGCTTCGCGGATGCGGCCCGGAAGCGGTGTTGCGATGGGCCGATGCCACCTTCGGGGATAGCCTGACGATGGCCTGCAGCTTTGGTGGCGTGACCGGGATCGCGTTGCTCGATCTGGCGCGTTCCGTGGTTCCCAGCCTCGACGTCTTTTCCATCGACACCGGTTTCCTCTTTCCCGAAACCGTGGCGTTTCGGGAACGGCTCCGCAAGGAGTGGAAATTCCGGCTCCGGGTGGTAAGCCCGCTCGAGTCCGCGACGGAGCAGGCCGAGCGTCTCGGAGACCGCCTCTGGGAAACTTCGCCGGACACCTGCTGCGCCCTGCGCAAGGTCGAACCCGCGGTACGCGCCCTCGAGGGCAAGCGTGCGTGGATCGTTGGCCTGCGGCGCGACCAGTCCGATACCCGGGAATCCGTCGAAGCGATCGATTGGGATTCGGCCAACGGTCTGTACCGGGTTGCGCCGTTCTGGTCGTGGACCGAGGAGCAGATTCTCGATTGGACGCTGGAGCGCGGGGTTCCCGTGCATCCGCTCATCTTCGCGGGATATCCTTCGATCGGGTGCACGCATTGCACGCGGCCCGTGGCTCCGGGGGATCCGCGCCGTTCGGGACGTTGGAAGGGCTCCGGAAAACGCGAATGTGGCCTGCACCAACGGCCGGTCGGGGAAGGTATATGAAACCGGGTTTCGTCCTTTGGCTCACGGGCCTTTCCGGAGCCGGCAAGTCGACGTTGTCGGAAGCCCTTGCGCCGCGGTTGCGTGCGGCGGGCTGGCCGGTGGAAGTGCTCGACGGCGACGCGGTGCGCCCGGTCCTTTCCGCGGGCCTCGGCTACTCGCGCGAGGATCGCGACACCAACGTTGCCCGGATCGCGTGGGTCGCGGAGTTGCTTGCCCGCAACGGAGTGGCGGTGATCGTCGCCGCCATTTCTCCGTACGCCGAGGCACGGGCGAAGGCGCGATCGCGTATCGCCCGGTTCGCCGAGGTGCATGTGCATTGCACCATCGACGAGCTTGCACGGCGCGATGTCAAGGGGCTTTATCGAAAGGCGCTGGCCGGGGAGATCGAGCATTTCACGGGTGTGTCGGATCCCTACGAGGCACCGGAGGCGCCCGACGCGGTGGTCGACAGCGCCACCGACAGCGTGACCGAGGGCGTGGAGTGCATCGAAACGATGCTTCGGCGCAAAGGTTTCATGGAATGAACATCGCCGAACTGGAAGGCTTGGCCGAACTCGAGGCGGAGAGCATCCATATCCTGCGGGAAGTGGCCGGACAATTCGAAAACCCCGTGCTCCTGTTCTCCGGAGGCAAGGACAGCATCATCGTCAGTTGGCTGGCGCGCAAGGCGTTCCATCCAGGGCGCATTCCCTTCGCGCTCATGCACATCGACACGGGTCACAATTTCCCGGAAACGTTGGAGTATCGGGACGCTTGGGTGGAGCGCATCGGTGCCCGCCTGATCGTCCGCAAGGTGCAGGACAGCATCGACTCCGGGCGCGTCGTCGAGGAAACGGGCGCCCATGCGAGCCGCAACGCCTTGCAAACCGTGACTCTCGTGGACGCGATCCACGAACTCGGCATCGATTGCGCGATCGGGGGCGCCCGTCGCGACGAGGA
>JBJTRZ010000462.1:0-2520 GCA_046076415.1 Armatimonadota bacterium | reverse complement strand
GGTTTGATCTTGTCCCGCCATCGGTTGCGCCAGTAGGCTTCGTCGCGGCCATGCTCGGCCGCGAAATCGGCGTAGGCCACCTCGCTGTCGATGCGCGCCGCGAACAGGGCCCAATCCTGCGATTGCCATCCGCGTTCGAGCGCGGCGAGTTTCACCGCGTCGCGCAGCGCGGTCCGTCCCGCCGAAGCCACCGCCGACTCCTCCGGCGTGGGGCGTTCGTCCGCGACCTCCGCCGCCGGATGGTCGGCGTCGTCGAGCGAAACCGCCCCGCCTTGCAACTGGCTCTTGCGTGCCCGCAGGTGGTTCAGGCACCGGTTTCGGGCGATTTCCCAAAGCCATGTGCGCAGTCCGGCTTCCCCGCGAAAACGGTCCAGGTGCGTCCACGCCTGGGAAAACGCCACCTGCACCACGTCCTCGGCGTCGTCCCTGCTTCCGGTGAAGCGCAGGCAAAGTCCCACGAGGTCGTCGCGGTGCCGCCGGCACAGCCGGTCGAACGCGTCGCGATCCCCGCCGCGGGCGGCGCGGAGCCAAGCTTCCTCCTCGGCGGTCACGGACCTTCGTTCCTTTCAACCGCCGCGGATTCCTTTGCCCGCGCCATCGCCGACGGAGGTACGATGGGGCATGACGCCCATGTTCGAACCGCGCCCGCGCCACGTGGCCCAGCCTCCCGCAGAGTCCCTCAAGGACCTGTTGACCCGAGCTGTCGCCCTGAAGGAAGCCGGCAAGCCGGCCGAGGCGGCGCCGCTGTTCGCCCGGATATTGGAGCGCGCGGGCGACGCGTTGCCGCCGGTGTCCCGCGCGCGGCTGCTGATCACGCTGGGAAGCTGCCTGGCGGAGACCGGCGACGCGGACGGGGCGCTTGCCCGCTACGAGGAGGCACGGCCGCTCGTCACGGCTGCCGGAGAGCAGGCGCTGGAGGCGATGGTCCTCGCCAATATCGGAGGTTTGAAGGCCAATTCCGGGGATTTGTCGGGCGCGCGCATAGCAATGGAGGCCGCGTTGCCCTTGCTCGAGGCAGGCCGCTCCCGCGCGGATGTCGCCGGATGCTTGGTCAATCTCGAACTCGTTACCTACCGGATGGGCGATTTTCGGGCGGCCCTCGCCTACGCGGATCGCGCGATCGCGGTTCAGGAAACCGGGGGGACCGCCGACGCCCTTGCCCGGGCCCTCGGTCAAGCGGCGGCGCTCAATGCGAATCTGGGACGGTCGGAGCGGGCCCTCGCGCTCTCGTCGCAGGCGATGACCGCAGCCTCCTCCGCCCGAAACCTGCGCACGCGCGCCGAAGTACTGGTTAACCACGCAACCTTCCTGGCGGACACGGGGAAGTTGGACGAGGCGCTTCGGCGGACCCGGGAAGGGCTCACGCTGCACCGACAGGCGGGAGATTTCGAGGGGGAGGCGTTCGCCCAGTGCACCTTGTCGCGTCTGCTGCGCCGGCGCGGTCCGGGCGCCGAGGCGGTGGAGGCGGCGAACGCGGCGCTCGCGTGGTTCGAAAAGGTGGGCAATGCACGGGGAGTGTACGCGGCGCGGATGCAGCTGGGATACCTCGCCGTCGATGTCAACGATCCGGCGACGGCCGTGGGGCATTACCGCGAATGTTTGCGGCGGTGCGAAGCGATCTGCTACGTTCGCGGCGAGGCCGCGGCGCTGGGGGCCATCGCCGATGCGATTCGTGCATCGGGGAAGGCCGCGGACGCAGAGCCCTGGTATGCGCAGGCGGTCGCCCGGGAGGATCGGTTGTCCGAAGGCCTGCGCGAACTCCCCGACGCCGCGCTGAGGTACGGGGAACGTTTCGCGCCTTTGATGCGCCGCTATGTCGGTGTGCTCCATGAAATGGGACGGGTCGACGACGCGTTCGCGTGGACCCAGCGGGCAAAGGCGCGTTTTCTCGCGGACGCCGCGAGGCAAGGAAATGGAATCCGGCGCTCGGACGAACGTGCGCCGGATGCCGAACGATCCGCGCTCGTGGCGCGCGAACGGGCATTGACGGCACGGTGGCTCGAGTCCGCGGCGCCGGGGGGCGCGTCCCAAGGGACCCGGGCGACCGCCACCCTGCGCGACGATCGCCGGCGCCTCGACGCGGATTGGAACGCGTTCGAGGAACGACGCCGGTTGCGCGGGGCGGCACGCACGCCCGCGGGTGCCGGAAGCCGCTTCGGGCTCGAGGACGCCGCGGCCCTGCTCCCCGCGCGCACGGCCCTGATCGAATACGCGATGGTGTCGACCCTTGCCGGAGACGCGATCGTGGCGACGGTGGTCGTGTCCGGTGGGGGAGTCGGCCGGCGGAAAAGTTTCACCATTCCTGCCGCGCGCACCAAAGCGGTGTTGAAACGGGTTGCCGAACTGCGGGCGGCCTGCTCCACCAAGCCGGGGGTCGGCGGAGGCGCTCCGTGGCGCGCCGCGGGCGCGGCGGTGGCGGATGCGTTGATCGCACCGGCGATGCCGTTGCTTTCCGGTTGCGTTCGGTGGGTGGTTTGCCCGGATGGTCCGTTGTGGGACGTGCCGTTCGCGGCGCTGCCG
>JBJTRZ010000461.1:0-1204 GCA_046076415.1 Armatimonadota bacterium | reverse complement strand
CCGCACCGATCGACAGCGCCGAGACATCGACGTCGGGGTTTTGGCGTTCGAACTCCGCGATCTGGGCATCGAGGCCGGCCGTTTCCTTGCCGGACTGCAGTCCCCAGACCACCAGCTTGATGCGCCGGGGCGGGTCGGCCCACGCCGGCGACGACGCCAGCGATCCCGACAGACACCACAACGCCAACGGGACGAGGAGCGCTCTCGTCAACGAGCCACGCAGGAAATCCACAGCGGTTACACCTCAGACGAGGCATTCTAATGGTCGCGGGAGACCCCGTCAAGCCGGGTACAATCCGGCGTGTTCGGCACAGGCCCCCGCCGCCTCGCGGATACCGCCTCGCCGGCCGATTCCAATCCTCCCGGCACGTCGGAGCGATTGCGAAGCGCGATCGGGGATCCCCCGCCGCGCGACCTCTCCCACCTGCTTCCGGCCTGGTCCGCCCCCTCGGAAGGCGACCTTCCGGTCGGGCAAGCCGCGATCGAGGGGACCGTCGAATTGGTCCTCGCCGCGAACGCCCCGTGGCCGGCGCGCGAGGTCTGGCGTGCGTTGATCGCACTGGGATTTCGATGGGGTGCTTTGGAACTCTTCCACCTTCCGGGCCCGCTGGGAGTGGAAACCGTCTACCACGTGCATGCGCTCACCGAACCGTTCCGCTTTCTTCCCGAGCGCGCCGCCGAGGGCGAGCGGATACACGGGCTGGTTCTGGCATGCGATCCCGCCGCGCATCCCTCGATCGTTCCGGTCCGCCGGCACATGGTCCTGGCCTTGTCCGCCCTCGCGACCCTGCTCGGTGGACGCCCCGTAGATCGGGCCGGCACGCCACTGGACGCGACCGACCTTGCCAATTGGGCCGAGCGCTAACCCGGCGCACGGTCAGGGAATGCGAAATCGCCCCTCGTCCACCGGATTATCCACGCGCCATCGCGACCAGCGCACCTGCTTCATGACGGCCGGTGGTTGATCGGCGTCGGTCAAGTCCTCGTAGCGGGTTCGTGCGATCCACCATGCGACCTCCGGCAAGTCGTTGGCGCCGAAGGAAATCCGGAGTTCCTCGGTGGATACCGAGGCGCGCTGCCCCGGCGCCGGCGCCGGTGCCCGGGTCGACTTTGCCCCGAACCATCCACAAAACTGTCCGGAAACGGGATCGGGCTCGTCCGCGATTCCCACGAAATCCATACCAGAAAGAGCCGGTGGTCCACC
>JBJTRZ010000460.1:0-8055 GCA_046076415.1 Armatimonadota bacterium | reverse complement strand
TTCGTGGCGCTGCCGAACACGACCTCGCCCGTGTAGGTCTTGGGCAAGTCTCCGAAGAACTGCAGCAATCGTGTGGCGTTGCCCACCGCCACAAGCAGCACGCCGGTGGCGTCGGGGTCGAGCGTGCCGGCATGCCCGGCGCGACGCGTGGAAAGGATGCGGCGCACCTTCGCCACCACATCCTGGCTGGTGAACCCCGCCGGCTTGTCGATCGCCACCACGCCGTCCATCGCGCTAGGGTGATACCATGGATCGCCCCGTGGAACCCCTTCGGCGCTCGATCCTGCTCCTCCCTCCGCCGGAAATCGCGCGCGCCCTCCTCGGTGCGCACCTGCGCTGGTCCCCCGATGCCGCCACGGTTTGCGTGCTGCGCATCGTCGAAACGGAGGCCTATGCCGGCGACGATCCCGCCAGCCATTCGTTTCGAGGTCCCACCCGCGCCAACGCAGCGATGTTCGGGCCTCCCGGCCACGCCTACGTCCACATCAATTACGGTATCCACCACTGCCTCAACGTGGTGACCGGTCCGGAAGGCCGCGGCGAAGCGGTATTGATCCGTGCGGTCGAGCCGGCCGACCCCGACGGAACGATTTCGGGGATGCGCGCCCGGTGGTGCGGACCGGGCCGTCTGGGCCGCAGCCTCGGGGTGCGCAAGGAGCGCCACGACGGCGTTCCCCTCCTGTCGCCCGGCGGCGAGTTCGTGCTGCTTTCCGGTGCGGCCGTGCCCGAGGAAGCCGTTGCCCGTACGCCCCGCATCGGTATTTCCAAGGCCGTGGATCGCCCCTGGCGTTTCGTGGACCAACGCTCCCCCTTGGCGGGTCGCCGTTGAGCCAGCTGATCCATCCCGCGCTGGACCCGCTGCTCGCCTTGGGCGTCGGTGTCCTCGCGTGGCGGGTTCGCGCGTTGTCGGCGGGCGGGGCGATCGCGGCGGCGGCGGTTGGTTGGGCCCATGGGGCGGGCGCCGGTCGGCTCGGAGCCGGGGCGCTCATCGCCTTTTTCGTCACGTCCACGCTCCTTTCGAAACTGGGGAAGCGGCGCAAGGACGCGCTGGGTTTCGAAAAGGGGGGGACCCGGGATCATTGGCAAGTCTTGGCCAACGGCGGGGTGTCGGCGATGGCCGCGCTCGTGCTGTTGGTCGCGCCGGGAAACACCGCCGCACAGGCGGCACTGCTCGGCGCGCTCGCCACCGCCACCGCCGACACCTGGGCCACCGAGATCGGATCGGTGCTCGGGCGCAACCCGCGCCGCATCGCCGACCTGCGCCCCGCCCGGGCCGGGGAATCGGGTGCCGTCACCGTGGCGGGAACGTGCGCCGCGGCGGCCGGGGCATTGCTGATCGCCGGAATGGGTCTTGCCGGCGGCCTGTCCGCGGATCTGGCCGGCGCCGTTCTCGGTGCGGGCATCGCGGGCGCGCTGATCGATTCTTGGCTGGGAGCCACCTGCCAAGCGATGCGAAGGTGCGCCGTGTGCGAACGCATCACCGAGGCGAACCACTGCTGCGCGCTCCCGACGGCGCCCCATTCCGGATACGCATGGATGCGCAACGATGCGGTGAATGCGATCGCGACGGCGGCCGGGGCCGCGCTGGCCGTCCTCACGGCCCTCGGGCGCGGTATCGTGTGAGCATCCGACGACGGACCGAAGGGAAGGCTGGCATGGACGAACCTTTGCATCGCGCGAAACCGCTCACCACGGGAGACTTCACCACCCTGATCGAGGGCCCGGCCTGCGACGACGCGGGCAATCTGTACTGCGTGGGTTGGCGCGAGGCGCGCAACATCGCCAAGGTGACACCCGACGGTCGCTCGTCGTTGTTCGTCGCGCTCGACCCCGCCAGCGCGGGCAACGGGATCCGATTCGATCGCACCGGGCGCATGTTCGTGGCCGACTACACCGGACACAACGTGCTGCGGATCGACCCGCGCACCAAGGCGATCTCCGTGCATGTCCACGAGCCCAAGATGAACCAGCCCAACGATTTGGCGATCGCGCGCGACGGCACGCTGTACGCCAGCGACCCGAATTGGAAGGACGGCACGGGCCAACTTTGGCGGGTCACCACCGACGGCAAGGCGATCCGCGAAGCCGCGGGCATGGGCACCACCAACGGAATCGAGGTGTCGCCCGACGGCCGAACGCTGTACGTCAATGAAAGCGTCCAGCGCAACATCTGGGCGTTCGACATCGCCGCCGACGGTTCGCTTTCCGGGAAACGGCTCTTCCGCGCGTTTCCCGATTTCGGCTTCGACGGCATGCGCTGCGATGTCGACGGCAATCTCTACGCGACGCGACACGGCAAGGGAACGGTCGTCAAACTTTCGCCGCGGGCCGATATTTTGGCCGAAATCGACGTGCTGGCCGAACACCCGACCAATCTCTGCTTCGGCGGTCCCGACGGACGCACCGTTTACGTGACCGAAGCCAAGGCGATGCGCGTCGTGACGTTCCGTGTCGAGCGTCCCGGCCTCGAATGGCGTCGATGGCGCCGTTGATCCCCCCTGCTCCCAAACGCATGATCCCAGCAACGTCCCTCTTTCGTTCGCTCGTCGCCGCGGCCGCATGCCTCCTTTCCCTCCCGGCGGTCGCCGCGGACGAGCGGCGCGAGATGCGCTGGGAATTTCCCGGCCGCGATGTCGCGGCGATGGGGATCACGGCACGTGCGGGGACGATCCGCTATTTCGCCGACCGCCGCGACCGGGTCGAGATCCGCGCCATCCGAACGGTGAAGGCGCGCCGCCGCGAACTTGCGCGCGCCCTGGCGGAGGATGCGCCGGTTGCCCTGACCCTCGACGACCGGCAAGTGACGATCACCGACAAATGGCCGTCGATGGCCGGCGACGAAAAGGAACCCCCGGAGATCCGCGTCGACATCGAAGTGCACGCTCCGCCCGGCGTGGCGCTGCGCACGGAAATCGAATCGGGTGAAACTCGGGTCGAAGGCGAAACCTCCGTGCTCACCGTGCGTGCCGGCAGCGGTCCGGTGCGGTTGATCAAACAAGTGGTTCGACGCGGAGCCCTCGTCACCGTGGGATCCGGGTCGGTGGAAATCGATGGCCGAATGGGAGATTTGGCGGTCACCGTCGGCAACGGATCGGTGCGGGCGGAGCGACTGGATTGCGGTGGAGCCGAGACCGTCGTGCTGGAAAGCCAGACCGGCGAGGTTCGAGCGGGTTTCCGGTCCTTGCCGCGCACCGAACTGCGCGTGCAGACCGGCACCGGCAATGTCTTCCTGCGGCTTCCCGGCGCCTGCCGCGCCACCGCCACGGTCATCACCGCCAACGGCAAGGCGACCTCCGAATTCCCATTGCCACGGGCTGCCCGCACCGCGGGAGACACCGGCGCGTACCTCGCCGGCACCATCGGCGGCGGCGGCGTCTCGGTGCGCGTGCAGACCGGTTCCGGCAACGCAACGTTGGAGCGCGGCTGAGTGCCGGCCGTTTCCGGCCCGACGGCTCCCCTCGAATCCTTGCCCTGGTTCCGGCGTCTCGCCCTCGGCGCAACGCTTTTCCTCGTCACCGGGGTATACGGACTAATCCAACCCTACCTCGCGCCGTTCCTGCTCGGGTCCGGGCTCGACCGCTTTCAGATCAATCTGATCGGCGGATTGTCGTCCCTGCTCGCGGTGGCGATCCAGCCCGTTTTCGGACGTTTGTCGGACCGGATCGATGCACGCCGTCCCTTGATGTTCGTGGCGGCGATCAGCGCCGCCATCGCCTACCACGCGTTTCCGCTCGTGCGCGGCACCCTGGGTTTCCTGGCCTTGACCGTGATCGGGGCAAACGGCATCCAGTACCTCAACACCACGGGCGGGGTGTTGATCGGTCGTTTGGCGACCCGGTCCGGAGGCGGCACCGCCTACGCCCGGTATCGGGTTTGGGGATCCGTGGGCTATGTCGCGCTCACCTTGCTGGCCGGTCGCTTGCTGCCCGGCGGGGCTGCGGCATCCCGCGAAGGCATCGCCCCCGTCTTCGCCTACGGCGTTCCCGCGGTGCTGGTGGGCATCGCCCTCCTGACATTCACCATTCCCGACCGCAAGGCACTTCCAAGTCCACAGGTCGACGCGCCCGCGGGCACCGGCGACAACGCCCACCTCAACCGATTCCTGCTCGCATTTTTCCTGTACCAGTTCGCCCTGTACGGCGCGAGCGCGAATCTCCCGCTCTATTTGGCGGAGGTGCTCCACGCCACCAAGCGCGACCTCGGCACATTCTTCGCGGCCGGTGTCGTATGCGAAGTGCTCGTCATGACCCAGGTTGGCAAATGGACGGACCGCAACGGCCGCAAGCCGGCGCTGCTCTTCGCGTTCCTGCTCATGCCCATCCGCCTGCTCTGCTACATCCCCGCGCGGGGCGCTTGGGCGGCGACCGCCGTGCAGGCGCTGCATGGCATCAACTTCGGCATCGTCGGTGCCGTGGCGGTGACGGTCGTGAACGATCTTGCGGCGGACAATGCCCGGGGCGCGGCGCAATCCCGGCTCGCGGCCACGGGGGGTCTGGCGCTCGCCCTCGGTCAATGGGCCTGCGGCGGGTTGCTGCGCGTTTCCGGATTTCCCCTGATGTTCGCGGCCATGAGCGCCGTGGGCGCGATCGGGGCATTGCTGCTTTGGCGCGGATTCGAGGAATCGCACCCCGAACTGCGCACGCGCGGAGCCGCCGGCGGGGCCTGACGGACCCCCGAAACTCCACGGGAGGCGACGGTGCGCCTCCCGCGATCCATCGCCCTATTCGGCGCGCGCCAAGGTCAATTGGAACGACCAAATGGCGTTGCCGCCATCTGTGCCCGGGGTCCGGCTGAGCTCGGCCTGCAGCAACGTGGATACTGCCCGGAACACGGACCGTCCATCGGCTCCGGCTTCGAACGAGACCCGCGGGGCATCCGCGCCGGATCCCGATTGGAAACGGAAACCCGATCCCGCCTCGAAGGCCACGTCGAGCGCCACCGTCCGGTCTTCTCCCGTCCAAAGACGGAGGCGGGAATCGTCGCCGCCCACCGCGACATCGGCGTCGAGCACCACTTTCGCGCCAGGGCACGTTCCCTTCATGCCGCGCAGGCGGTCCGCGGCGACGGACAGTTCGGCGACGACCGGCACGACGTGGCCCGCAATGCCGGGAATGCCAACCTCGACCCGCAACGCGACACGGCCGGGTTCGCCGGCGGCCCACTCGAACGATGCGGGAAGGGCCGTGGAAACAGTGCCATGGGCCGGGGTTGCCGTTGGCGTGATTGCCACGGGGACCACCGGCGCCGGGGGAACCACCATGGCCGGTGGCGCGACCGGGGCCGGAGGCTCGACGGGCGGGGCCGAAAACGTCGGCACCGGATCGGGAGCGGGCGGGGTGGGTTCGGGAGCCGTGGGTACGGCCGGCGCCGCCGCGACGCCGAAGGTTCGGATCGGAAGTTCGTCGACGGAATGCGCCGAAACCGCGTGCACCGACGGATCGAGGAGCGCGTCCTCCGCCGCATCGATGCGGGCGATGGCTTCCGCGACATCCACGGGCATGGCATCGACGACTTCGGTCTCGGATTCTAGGGCGGCGGGAACCTCGGTCGGCAAGGGGTTCCAGGTGGGTTCCGCGACGGGACGTTCGACCGGCTCGGACACACCGCGCGCCCGGACATCGACGACGGAGTAATCGCGGCGTCGCCAGTTGCCCAGCAAATCCGAAAGGTCGTCGACCCCCGGAGCGGGTCGGGCGCCGTTGGATCGGGCATCCACGCGGTCGTCGGAGTCGTTTCCGGATTCGGGATGATTGGGTTCGACGTTCATGTTTTGGTCCTTGTCCAGCATACCGGCATCGCCGGTCGGTTTGGTGTCGAGCAGGTCGACGAGCGCGGGGAGCGGGCTCGGAACGGGCGGGGCGGCCGGCGATTCCGTGCCGGTCGGGACGACGACGACGCCGGCGACGACGACCCCTTCGGCGGCAAGTCGTTCGAGCGCGCCTTCCAGCGCCACACCGTCGATGCGGTCGGGATCCAACACGATCACCAATGCATCGGCATGGCGGGCGACCGCCGGCGACGACGGCTCCTCGATGCGCGGGGCGGAGACCACCACCATTTCCGCCATGGCCGGCAGGTGCACCTGAAGCCAGCGCTCGAGCACCCTCCCCATGAGCAATTCGTTCGCGTCGCGCAGTCCGGGATCCCCCGCGGGCACCAGCCGGGTATTGGGGAGGCGGGTCGGGTGGAAGGCATCGGGCGAGGCGGGAAGTCCGTCCTCCAAAATTTGTCGAACGCCGGGGCCCACCGCGGCGTCGGGCCCGTTCCACAGCACATGTTGGCGGGGCTCGTGCAGGTCGGTGTCGACGATCACGGTTCGACGCCCCTCGCGGGCGGCGGCGGTCGCCAGCCCTTCGGCGATGCGGGGCGGTGCGGCCGACCCGCCGCAACCGGCGACCGCGATCGTGCGCAGGCCGGGAATCCGATCCTCGAGCGTCTCGAGCAATTGGGGAAACGTCGACGATCGTCCGCCGCCCGGTCCGGGCGCGAATCGGGCGATGCGCCGAACCCCGCGTGCCGTCAGGATGCGATCGAGTTCGGTTTCAACCGTCGATGGGGAAACGAGAGTCCGCATGGTGTCCTTGCTCCGTGGCAAGATTGTCGGCGGACCCTCGTAGGTTTTTCAGGGTGGCGGGTCAGAGTTCGACCAGACGCGCGGAACGGATCCCGGGAACGGCCCGGATCGCCTGCATGGTCTCCTCCGTGGCGGGCCCGTCGATGGAAAGCGCCATCACGGCGGTGCCTTCGCGGAATTCGCGGCCGAGGTACATACCCGCGATGTTCACGGACGCCTCCCCGAGCAGGGTGCCGATCCGCCCCACCATTCCCGGCTGGTCGTGGTTTCGCACCATGATATGGAATCCCTCGGGTCGGAAATCCATCGCATAGCCGTCGAGCACCACGACGTGGGGCTCGCCCTTGCCGACAATGGTGCCGGAGATCACGTGCGGGCCGTTGACATCGGTGGACACGATCGTGAGCAGGTCCACCGGATCGTCGCCGCGCGGCGCGTTCGATTCCGACACCCGGATGCCGCGCCCCGCCGCGAGGCCCGGCGCATTGACGTAATTGACGGATTCGGACAGCACGGGCGTGAGCAAACCCTTGAGCACGGCCCGCGTCAGGTGGATGGTCTGGGAGCGGTCGAACTCGCCCTCGAAACGGATATCGACCGCGGTGACCGATCCCTTGGCAAGCTGGGCCTGCAGGCTGCCCAGCTTCTCCGCGAGGCGCAACCAGGGAGCCGTGCGCGCGAGCACGTCGGGGGAGAGCGACGGCATGTTGACGGCGCTGCGCGCCGAGCCGCCACCCAAAACCGCCACGATTTGTTCGGCGATGTCGACGGCGACTCCCACTTGGGCCTCCTCGGTGGATGCGCCCAGATGCGGCGTGGCGATCACATGGGGATGGAGCACCAGCGGATGGCTGGGATCGACCGGTTCCTGTTCCCAAACATCGATGGCCGCGGCGGCGACCTTGCCGCTCTCGAGGCCTTCGAGCAACGCGGATTCCTGAATGATTCCACCCCGCGCGACATTGACGAGGCGAACCCCATCCTTCATCGACGCGATCTGGGCGGACCCGATCATCCCCGCGGTTTCCTTGGTGCGCGGCACGTGCACCGAAATGAAATCGGATTCGGCGTACAGGGTGTCCAGATCGGCGAGGCGCACCCCGAGGGCATCCGCTTGCTCGGGCGAAAGGAACGGATCGTAGGCGAGGATGCGCATTTCCATCGCGCTCAACCGACGCGCCACCTCGCGACCAATTTTGCCGAGGCCCACGATGCCGGCGGTCTTGCCGTAAAGTTCGACACCCACGTAGCGGCTGCGCTTCCACTCGCCGCCCTTCATGCTGGAGTGGGCTTGCGGAACGTTGCGCGAGAGCGCCATCACCAACGCCACGGTGAGCTCGGCCGCGGCGACCGTGTTGCCCTCGGGCGAATTCACCACGAGCACGCCCCGTTCGGTGGCACGGGCGACATCGATGTTGTCGACGCCGACGCCCGCACGACCGATGATGCGCAGGCGCGAAGCGGCCTCGAGGATCTCCGCG
>JBJTRZ010000459.1:0-4087 GCA_046076415.1 Armatimonadota bacterium | reverse complement strand
TTTGCGGTCGCCCCGCGACTCCTTCGCGGCCGCCGCACGGTCCGCGGCGCTCCACTCGCTCGAATACAGGATCTTTCCCATCGCCCGGCGCTCCGATCACAAATCGAAATGGAACTGGGTCACCAACGCATCGATGCGACGCCCTCCTCCGCCCCGGCGAAACGCATCCTCGCGAAGCCAACCGCACTCGGCACGGATTCCCTTCGCGATCGGGCGCGTGACACCAAGGAACGTTCGATTGCGGTCGAATCCCGCTTCGGGACCACCGGTCACCCCGTTCAAATTCCAAAAAGCCTCGTCGTAGGCCACCGCTTGCAGCCCTCCCGGAACCGACACGGGCCGCGCCACACGCCACTGGGTCCGGACTCGGTGGGAAACGCCGCTGGTTCCCGCGATGGAGCGCTGCTCCAGTCGCGTCCGGCCCGTCACCCGCGTGTTCCCCGTCTTGTTTTCGTACAGAAACTGCTGGAACCACCGCACCTCGCCGCGCTGGACCGGCCGGTGCAGCGGGGTTTCCGCCAGCCCGAGCCAGACCGACCACTTGGGCGTCGCCTGCCAACCCGCCGCGCCCCGCACGAGCACGCGTTCGAACGCGGATTGATCGACGAAGGAATACCGCGGCTGGAACTCCGCATACCAACGCACCCTCGGCGCAAACTTTCCGGTCGCGGTCAACAACAACCACGCCTGCGAATCCGTGTCGGCACGCGCGGCAGCCGCTCCGAGGAAAATCGCCGCCGCCGCCAAAAACCATCGTTGCTTGACCATGAACGCATCCTAGGCAACCCGCCGCGGATCGGCAAGCGTGACGGACCACCGTGCCGGGCACCGGGTTTGTCCGGTACGATTCCCGCATGCGCATCGTCACCGCCAACCTCAATGGCATCCGCTCCGCCGCTAAGAAGGGCTTCTTCGAGTGGATGGCCACCACCGACTCCGACCTGGTCTGCGTTCAAGAACTCAAAGCGCAGGATACCGACCTCGACACCACCCTGCGGGCGCCCGGCAGCTACACGGGCACGTTCAATTTCGCGGTGGAAAAGGGCTACTCCGGCACCGGAATCTACTGGAAAACCGAACCCGACACGGTTTCCACCTCACTGGGGCACTCGCTCTTCGACGACGAAGGACGGACCGTGGAGGCGACGTTCGGCAATCTTGTCGTCGTTTCCCTCTACCTACCCAGCGCCTCGAGCCGCGACCCGGAAGAGCAACGGATCAAGCAGGTCAAAAAGGACACCGCGCTTGAAATCTTCGCGGAGCGGCTGCGCGAGCTCAAAGCCTCGGGAAAGCAAACCGTCGTGTGCGGCGACTGGAACATCGCACACACCGAAAAGGACATCAAGAACGCCAAGGGCAACCAAAAGTCGTCGGGGTTCCTTCCCCATGAACGCGCATGGATGGGCGCACGCTTCGATGAGGACGGATGGGTGGATGTTTTCCGGCACCTCTACCCCGAAGAGGAAGGCCTCGGCTACACCTGGTGGTCCAACATGCCCGGCGTGTTCGCCAAAAATGTTGGATGGCGCATCGACTACCAAGTCGCGACAACCGAACTCGCCGGGTCCGCAACCCGCGCCTGGGTCTACAAGGACCAACGTTTCTCGGACCACTCTCCCCTGATCGCCGACTACGATCGAACGTTCCCCGCCTAGCCCGATCCGCCCGCACGGACGGGTGCATCCGGTTCCGGCACGGGCACGCCCTCGTGGCGCAGCAGCCATGCCTTGCGCCCGAGTCCCGCCGCGTAGCCGGTGAGCCCCCGCGCACCCACCACCCGGTGGCAGGGCACGAACAGGTGGATCGGGTTCGCCCCGCACGCGGCCCCCACCGCCCGCGCGGCCCCGGGCACGCCCAGATCGGCGGCGATCTCGCCGTAGGTGGCAACGGTGCCCCGCGGGATGCGCCGCAGCCGCTCCCAGACCCGTTGCCGAAACTCCGTGCCGTCCGGAGCCAGCGCGATGCCCGGGTCGTCCGCTCCCCCGAACCAACGTTCGAGAGCCGCCCGCACCGCCGCGACCCGTTCGTCGCCCGGGAATTCGTGGAATGTGCCGGGCGCGTCCGCATCGCCGAGCAGCAGTTCGGTCAGTCGACCGTCCGAATCCACGCGGCAGCGCGCGGGCCCCGCCGGAGTGTCCACCACAAACCGCACCTCGCCGCGCATGGAGGCATTGTAGCGGAGCCGCGGGTGGAAAACGCACCGAGGCACCGGGCCTCCGGGGGCCGCGTCACCGCTTCGGCTTGGGCTTGCCCCCGCGTCCCGCGGGTTTCCCGGCCACCGCGTCGGCGACCGGCTTGGCGGCGGGCGCGGACCGGCCGGTGAGCCGATCCTCCTGCGCGCGCCACGCGGCGTAGTTTCCCACCACCCAGCTTGCCGTGCCGCGGCCGGTCAGGCCGAGGGTCTTGTTGGTCACGGCGTTGAGCAGGTAGCGGTCGTGGCTCACCAGGAACAGCGTGCCCCCGTACTCCTGCAGCATGTCGCCGAGCGCCTCGCACGATTCCACATCGAGGTGGTTCGTCGGTTCGTCGAGGATCAGCAGGTTGACCGGGTTCAGCAGCATGCACGCGAGCACGAGTTTGTTCTTCTCTCCCCCCGAGAGCATCTCCACTGTTTTGAAAACATCGTCGCCGAAGAACAGGAACCGCGCGAGCCAACCCCGGCACTGGGTTTCGTTCCAATCCGGCATCGCGTCGCGCAGTGTCTCGAGCACCGAAAGGTCGAGGTCGAGCGAATCCGTGGCGTGCTGCGAGAAATAGGCCCGCCGGACATTGTGCCCCCACTGGATCCGGCCGGCGGTGGGGTCCTCCTCGCCGAGGAGCATCTTCACCAGCGTGGATTTGCCCGCACCGTTGGGTCCCACGAAGCCCACCCGATCGCCCCGCTCGATGTCGAGATCCAGCCCCTCGAAGAGCGCCTTGTCGCCGTAGCGCTTGCCCAAATCCATCAACGTCAGCACGTCGCGGCCGATCCGACCCGCACCCTTTTCATCCACCCGCGCCCGCATCCGGCTGGTGTCCATCTGCACGGAGTCGATCCTCTCCATGCGGTCGATGCGCCCTTGGGTGACCTTGCGGATCTTGCTCTCCGTGTCGCCGCCGCCTTGATTGCGTTTGATCAAATCCTTGAGGCGGTCGATTTCCTTTTGCTGCTGGCGGAACAGCTCCTGCTGCCGATCCAAACGTTCCTGCTTCTGCCGGCGGAAATGCGTGTAATTGCCCTTGTAGAGCGTCAACTTGCCATTGTCGAGGTCGGCGATGGTGTCCACCACCGCATCGAGGAACGTTCGGTCGTGGCTGACCAGGATGACCGCGCCGGGGTAGTCCTTCAGGAACGATTCGAGCCACTCGACCGCTTGGATGTCGAGGTGGTTGGTCGGTTCGTCGAGGATCAGCAGGTCCGGGCGGGTAAGCACGAGTTTCGCCAGGGCGAGCCGGGTTTGCTCGCCGCCGGAACAGTCGCCCACGGCCTTGTCCATGTCGGCCGCGGTGAATCCGAGGCGCAGCAGCGTGCCCTCGACACTGGATTCCAGTTCCCAACCCCCGCGCGACTCGAACTCGTCGTAGGCCGCCGTGTACGCGTCGAGGGCCTCCGCCAGCGCGTCGTCGCCCTGCGCCTGGCTCATCGCGATTTCGGCCGCCGAGATGGCCGCCTGCGCCGCCCGGTACGGCTCCAGCGCGACCTCGACCTCCTCGGCCAGCGTGCGCTCCGGATGCACCGGAGCCTCCTGCTTCAAATAGCCCATGCGACGGCCCGCGGCGAGACTGATGCGGGCCGGGGACGAACCGCCGGCATCGGGCGCCTCCTGCCCGAGCAGGATGCGCAACAGCGTGGTCTTGCCTCCGCCGTTGCGCCCCACCAGGCCGAACTTCTGGCCGGCGGCGATGCTGAACGTGACTTCGGAGAAGAGCAGGTCGGCGCCGTAGCTCTTGGCAAGGTTGGAAACAGTGAGAATGCTCATGGGAAGGTCCGCGCGGCGCGGCAACGGGCATTATCGTCCGTCGGGGCGAGGCTTGCCACGGGGCGCGCCTTGCGGAAGGATACCGGAATGAACCCACAATCCCGGTCGGTCGTGCTGATGGCGCTCGC
>JBJTRZ010000458.1:0-6141 GCA_046076415.1 Armatimonadota bacterium | reverse complement strand
CAACCGAGATCCTCGAACGTTCGCGCGGCGAGGCCCTTTCCCGCTCCGCTCAGCCCCGAAAGCAGGACCACCGAGGGCGCGATGCCACTCATTTGCGTTCGGGATCCGGCAATGCGAAATCGAGGATGGCGGAAACCACCGAGAGCGTGATCGAGCCGAACACCGCCGGAAGGAACCCCTCGACGACCAACCCCACGTGCAGCGCTCCCACCGCTTGGAAGAGCAACGCATTGATGACCAATCGAAACAAGCCCAAGGTGAGGCAGTTCAACGGAAAGGCGATCAACACCAGGACCGGCCGGATGAAATGGTTGGCGAAGCCGAGCGCGGCGATCGCGACGAACGCCCCGACCGCGGACTCGAGCGCGAGTCCCCGCACTCCAACTTCCTTCGCCGCGGCGACCGTCAACCAGAGCGCCAGCGCGCCCACCGCCCAGCGAACGAGCCAGCGCATGTGTTCTCCACCTCCAAGCCAATTCTAGCACGCACGCCGGCGCGCTACCGAAACGGCGGGGCGACCGGCGTGCCGTTGCGCCGCATTTCGAAGTGCAAGTGTGGTCCGGTCGACAAACCCGTCGATCCGACCCGAGCAATCACTTGCCCCCGAGAAACATCGCGCCCTTCGGCCGCCAAGATCGCGCTGCAATGCGCGTACAAGGTCGAAACGCCACCACCGTGATCGACCACCACCACCCGTCCATACCCGCGCATCGTCCCGGAAAAGACCACGACCCCGGAAGCCGCGGCCCGAATGGGCTCGCCGGATACCGCGGAGAAATCGACCCCGTCGTGCATGCGCGATCTCCGAAGTATCGGATGGAAGCGCATGCCGAAAGTCGATGTGACCCCTCCGTCCACCGGTGCAACCATTCCACCAGCGAACCGCTTCCCTCCCCGAGCCCGCCCCGCGGCCGTCCGCGACAATGCTCGAAGGCGGCGGGCGATGGCGCGCGAGTCCTCCTCGAGACCAGCCAACTGCGCTTCGATTTCCCGCCGGCGATCCCGGGCTTCCGAAAGCAATTCGCGCCGTTCCCCCATGACGGTCGACTGCTCTTCCTGTCGCTGCGCCAACCGCCGGGCGTCGCGGGACGCATCCCGAGCGCGCGCATCCACCCGGTGCTTCCAATCCAAAACACGATCCCGAGCCGCCCCCACCTCGGCGATCAGCCGCGCATCGTGACGGACCAGGGCGCGGATGAACGACGCTCGACCGACAAACTCTCCCATGGTCCGAGCCCCGAGCAACACGCTCAGGTACCGAACCGGGCCTTGGCGGTAATTGGCGACCAAACGGCGGGCCAGCCGGCGCTCGTGCTCGGACAGGTCCCGCACGTATCCGCCCAATTGGGATTCCGCCCGCGTCTGCGCTTGGCGGGATCGTTGCAGTCGTTCGGTGGCATCCCGTAGGTTGCTTCGGGTCGATCGGAGGCGATCCTCGACCCGGTCGAGGTCCCCGGCGATTTCCTCTTCGGCCCGTTTGGCTCGGCGCAATTCCGATCGCGTCCGTTGGATCTCGCCCCCGATGCGATCAAGTCGGTCCCGCAGCTGCACACGCTTGACGGTCCGCCCTTGACGAGCCGCCACCGGCACCGCAAAGCCCATCGTTAGCCAAACCGCGAGGCTCGCCGCGACAGGCAAACGCCAAGGGATCACGTCGGGGTCGCGGACAACAACGCGCGCACCGATTCGGCCAAATCGTCCGGCCCCGGAGTGTCCCACTCCGCAAGGAAATCCGCATAGCGCCGCGCGCGCTCCAACTTGGTCCGGGAAATCAGCGGGGCGATGCCCTCCGCCGCCAACACGGGCGGAAGTCCATGGCGCTGTAGGCGACGTTGCTCGCGAACGGTCTCGCGCGTCAGGCACTCCTGCAGCAATGGCAAGCGGATATCGCAGTCATGGATTTCCCCCAAGTGCTCCTGGATCGACTCGATCCGGCGCAGCACCGGCTTCGCCGCAGGTCCAAGCGAAGCAGCGAAGATCTCGAGCACATATCGCAGGTGTTTCGCCGCGATACGTAGACCGTGCAATTCCTCGACGGCTTCCGGATCATGGACGTGTTCCGCCGCCGCCAACATCTCCTCCAAACGCACGAGCACCACATGCGCATTCGCACGCATGGATTGTTCGGGATCCACCAACGGATGCAGCGGAAGACGTTCCGACACTATCAGGCGCCCTCGCCCGGCGCGTCCGCCACTGGCAGCATCACGAGGACCGCCGCGAAATCCTCGCGAAAACGACCTTGGTCGAGGTGCTCCAGCGTGGCGATAAGATCGTGACGCACCTTTTCACGACGTTTGTTCAAACGTGCGATCACGCGACCGAGCCCATAGGACTCGTTCTCCGGAAGGTCCGCCGCGAGGTTCCGGATGGCTTCGATCTGTACATCGAAATCGCGCACCAACCCCAACCCACGCGTCACATCGCGCACCGTTCGGCGAATCCGCCCGCGGGCCCCGGCCGGCAAAACCCCGAGGAAAACGTCGAGCGCCGCACGCAGACGGCGGGAGCCGACGCGCATGTCATGGAGCGCCAGAACCCCTTCCGGGCTCGGCGTATCGCGCCGAAGCCCTTCGAGCGTCCCGGGCAAGTTGTCCATCATTATGCGGAAACCCGCCTCGAGCACCCACCGAGCCGCCTCGTCGCAACGGGCGTCCGGCGGGTACGACCAAGCCCCCTTGGACATGGGCGAATCCTATCCGATCGACCCGGGCCAGTCAAGACGGCCCAACGCCTCCCGCGCTTCCCGATCGAACGCCGCGACTATTTCCGCCGCGGTGCGCACCCCCAGGACCCGCCCCACGCCTTGCCCCGAATACAGCGCCTGTTCCACCACTTCGCCGACACCGCCGGGCCGGGGTAGGTGCGACGTGTACCGGAAAACGGGGTCTCCCTCCGGATCGACGCCCAAAACATCGCCCTCCCCCGGACGCGCACCGGAGGGCGGGCTTCCCGAAGCCAACCATGTGTCCCACGTGCGATTCCGCAACACCCGATGGGGAGCATCCGGCCAACCCCCGTCGAATATCGTCGTGTGCACCGCGTCGCCCCCGCGCGCAGCGATCAATCGCTCGCGATAGGCGCCGTGGGTCGAGGCCTCCTCCGCGACCAGGAACGCGGTCCCGGCGCATCCCGCGCTCGCACCGAGGCACAACGCCGCGGCAAGCCCTCTGCCGTCGGTGATGCCCCCCGCGGCGACGACGGGAACATCGCCCGACCGATCGACGATTTCCGGAACCAACGTCGATAGGGCCATCGTGCCGCGCACATGCCCCCCCGCCTCCCAGCCCTGCGCCATAAGCACATCCACTCCGCCCGCCAGCGCAACCTCCGCCTCCTCGGCGGAGCCGACCGTCGACCACACCATCCCACCGGCCGAATGGATGGCAGCAACGAACGGGGTTGGATCGCCCCAGAAGAATCCGAAATGACGGACCCCGACGTCCAAGCAGCGCTCGACACGCTCCCGCATATCCCACTCGAGCACGAAATTGACTCCGAAAGTACCGGTCGTCGCGGACTGGATCTCCCGGACCATCGCCTCGAGCGACGTCGGATCGCGCCAGGTCCCCGAAAGGAAACCGAACGCTCCCGCATTGGCGACCGCTGCCACCAGAAGGGGGTTGCTGGCTCCTCCCACGGGCGCTTGGACCAACGGGACACGCGTACCAAGGCGATGGCACCATTGGGCCGGGCTCATTCGGGGCGCTCCTTCAGCAACGCACGCAAAACGCGCGCGGCGCCCGCCTTGTCGAGCGGCTGGTTGTTGTTTCCACACTTGGGCGACTGGATGCACGCCGGACAACCATCGTCGCAGCCACACCCCTCGATCAAAGCCGAAGTGGCCTCGAGCCAAGCGCGCACCAAACGGAACCCCGTTTCGGCGATCCCCACGCCACCGGGATGGCCATCATGCACGAAAACCGCCGGACCCCCGACCTGCGGATGCCAAGGACTGGAGACCCCGCCTATGTCGTTGCGATCGCACATCGCGAACAGCGGCAGCAGTCCGATCGCGGCATGCTCGAGCGCGTGGACGCTACCCCCCAGATCCAATTTCCTTCGCTCCAAGTCGCGCACCGCCCCCGCTGGCACCTCGTACCAAACGGCCTCCGTCTCGAACGTGCGCTCGGGAAGATCCAAATCGACCTCGCCCAAGTTTTCCTCGCCATGCACCCCACGGCGACGGTAGCCCAGAACGCGCGACGTGACCCGAACCTCGCCGAAAACGACTTGCGTATCCCCCAAATCCTTGCGCGAATGTTCCGCGATGATTTCGATCGAGCCGTCCGTCCGTGGTTCGGTGTGATACCCCCCATCGTGCGGTCGGACCCGGGCACGACGGCCCGCGAGATCGAGCGAATCCACCACGTAGGCCTCGCCCATATGCAGGTACACGGCGCCCGGATGCACCTGCTCGAAGACACGCTCCTCCTCTACCGTGCCGAGAACCGCGCCGTCGGGCAAGGTGATCAGGGTGGGATTGGCCGAGGCGGAACGGATGTTGATCGACGGCGCGGGCGGCTCCGAGCCAACGTACAGAATCCGGTCGTCCCGCCACGCCAAGCGACCGTCCTCGACCAAACGCTTCACGCACCGCAGCGCCCGCTCCCCACCGAAAAAGTCCAACTCGTCCTCGGTCAACGGTGCTTCGTAGGCCGCGCACAGCAGGTGCCCCGAAAGGACATGACGATTGGCCGGGTCCGCCGTGGCATGCTCGTGGCCGCTTGCAAAGAACCAATCGGGTCGACGCATCAGGAACTGATCGAGGGGATTGTCCGCCGCAACCAGCACCGCCAGCGATTCGTCGCTGCGACGACCCGCCCGACCCGCCTGTTGCCAAGCCGAAGCCACCGTTCCCGGATAGCCGGACATCACCACGGCGTCCATTCCCCCGATATCCACTCCCAACTCCAAGGCGTTGGTCGCGGTCACGCCAATCAACTCCCCGTCGAACAACCTCCGCTCGATCTCGCGCCGTTGGCCCGGCGTGTAACCGGCCCGGTAGCTCATTATTCGACCGGCGGCTTCCTGCGACGAGATAGTGGATTCCAACGCCGTGCGGGCGTGGGTGAGCAACAACTCCGTCGATTTGCGCGCACGGGCGAACGCGATCGTGCGGATGCCCGACGAAACCAATGTGGCGAACAAATCGGTGGACTCGCCGTGGGTGGATCGACGGCCCCCTCCGGAGCCGTTGCGCTCGGGCGGATTCCAAAAGACGAACGTTCGACGGCCCGCCGGAGCGCCATCGTTCGCAACCACCTCGAACCCCGTCGGACACCCCGTCAAACAGCGCAGATGCTCCGCCGGATTCGCTATTGTCGCGGAACAGGCGATCCACTGGGGCTGGGCACCGTAGCGCCGAGCAATACGCGTCAGTCGGCGCAGGATATCTCCGACATGCCCCCCGAACACTCCGCGATAGACATGGGCCTCATCCACGACGACATAGCGCAGATTCCGGAGGAACACACTCCAAGTGGTGTGGTTCGGCAATATGCCGTGGTGGAGCATGTCCGGGTTGGTGAGGACGATGCGCGCCATCCTGCGAATGCCGGATCGTTCCTCCTTCGGAGTGTCCCCGTCGTAGGTCGCGTGAACCACCTCGGGAAACAAATCCAACTCGCGCAACTTGCCCGATTGATCCTGGGCGAGCGCCTTTGTCGGAAACAAGTACAGGGCCCGCGCGGCCGGATCGAGCAACAGCGACTCGAGAACCGGAGCGTTGTAGCACAAGCTCTTCCCCGATGCGGTCGGCGTGGTCACCACCACCGGAAATCCCGCGCGGACCAAATCGATCGCTTCCGCCTGATGCCCCCACAAGCGATCGATGCCCTCGGCGGATAAACGGGCACGCAGCGCCGGCGGCAGCGCCGGCTCGAGATCGGCGTACCGCGCCGAACGCGCCGGAATTCGCTCCGCATGGACCAGTTGGTCGCGATACGACGATTGACGTTGCAGCCTACGCAGCAATTCGTCCACATCGAGCGCCACGCGGGATTGTAGCACGGCGGACCGCAGGCGACCCGTCCCAGCAATCGCGGGAACCGGCCGCTTTGGGAAGACGTTCGGAAGCACATGACATCGATCCGCAACATCGCCGCCGGGCTGATTCCCGCCACCGCCGTCGCCACGGCC
>JBJTRZ010000457.1:0-5769 GCA_046076415.1 Armatimonadota bacterium | reverse complement strand
TGGCGGGAGCGTGTGGGAATCGAACCCACATTGGTACGCTCGAAGAAGGGTATCCGTCTCCATTTTAGGAGGGAAATGGGCTGGAATCGGCTGTCACAATCGTTGGCGTTTTCACGTTTTGAATACAAGAACCGCGTTTTGAATACAGAAACCCAGACCCATCACCATGCCCAGACCCAGGAAACGAGGAAACCTCGAGCGCAAGACCGTTCGCCGAAAGGGAGTCGCCAGCCCAGTACGCGTTACCCGACAAAGAGTCGACGGATCATCCTACGATGTTTGGCGTTGTCCTTACTACGCGTGGACCTGGACATCGAGGAAGCCTACCACGCCACCGATCATCGACGGAGTTCCCGATGAAGAAGCCCTGATATGGGACCACGAACGTCATCGTCGTTACGCTCAAGGCGATACCCCGGAAGCATCTGCCAACGAGGCTGAACGCCTCGCCCAGAGCTACGAGGAATACAACGAGTGGTTTCAAGTATCCCCTACCCCCCTCACCTACGAGGATTGGATCGCATCCAACAAGGGAGTCACGGCCGACTGCCTCCCTGCTTCTGCCGACTTGGGCAAACTCGAAGATCCACCCGCGACTTCCAGGACCTTCAGTTCCGTGGCAAACGAGTACATCGACAGCCGGGGCAAGTACGACCATCGCGGCAACTTCGTTCCTATCTCGAACGGTTACCGGAACAAGATCCGCAACTACCTCATGCACGCTGGTCCGATCGATAAATCCCCCATGGCGGAGCTGAAACTCCCGGAGGTCACCCAATGGTTCACCGCCTACCAACGTGGCCAATCTCAAGCCACTGCGGCACGGTACAAGAAATGGTGCCTGGCGATCGGGCGCTATGCAGCCAACGCGGGCTACTGGAAGAAAAACCACTTTGACAGCCTGCCGAATCTCTCGCTACAACCCGTTCGGCTCAACAAAAGGGTTTTCACGCTCGCGGAAATCGATGCCCTCTGGGACGCGTCTTCCAGCGTGCAGCAACGCGCGTTGATGATTCTTCTGCGCTTGGGCCTCCGGTTCGGAGAAGCAACTGGACTGACCAAGGATTGCCTTCTCGACGATGACACCATCCAAATTAGGTACTCCCAAGTCCGGGTTCGGCAATCGATGGCAACTGGTGCTTTCAAGATGCTCCCGATGCTCGATCGCCCCAAAACACGTTCCAGCATGGCACAGGTCGTTGTTCCCGAGCCTTGGATGAACATTCTGCGCGAGTCGGTCCAACTCTCCGATGCGACCCTTATCCGTGCGTGGGACGATGATCCAGAACTGGGCGCACGATTGCACAACTTCGTGGTTTCAAACGCGAAGGGAACGATCTGGCAAGAGTCCCCTGCCTTGGAAGCGATGAAGCGGACGATGCAACGCGCTTGAGTTGTGTTTAACGATGATCAAGAAGCCGTGCGCGGTCGGGACACCATTTTCCATTCCTGGCGATACACCTACGCGAGCGAGTTGGTGGTTTTAGGGGCATCCGACATCGATCTCCGCTACTGCATGCGCCACACGGACGTCAATGTGTCCAAGGAAATTTACGCCCAAGCCAGGTTTGAGGACCGGACCCTCTACGCCCCGTACAAGGGCAAGATCAAAACGATTTACGACTACAACAGGGCCATCTGCAACTTCGATACGGATAGGCGCGACGGTGTGGGCGCGTTCTCTCCGCCTGCAAAAACAGGAGGCGCGAACAACGCCGAATCGACCACCTTGAACAACCACCACCCTTTGGCGAGTGCGCCACCATCCAGGTCTACGATCGGTGGTTCGGTAAACGCAGATGGTTCCGTGACCATCAAATAACGCAACCACCACCTCTAGGTCCGGGCAACGCAACACCTCGACAGAAGCAATGCCTGGGTAAACACGAAGGCGCGAGTGGTTGGTGCCGTTTGACGTGGTTGCCGAACTCTTCCATTCGGGCACACTCCCCACGTGGTCTAACTGATGACCCGGCGTACCACGATCGACAGGGTCATGCGGCTTTACGCTTCGATCCACGGCGGAGATTTGGCGGAAGGGAACGATGGTCTGCACCCAGCCACATCGAAGGGAGGGTGATCGGTTTGGCCCCGAAAGTCCGCGATTTCCCCTTGCCCCAATCTCCTTGTTTGCGGATGTTCGGTCCCGTGCTTTGGGAAACCATCGTCGGTTCGCACATTCGGTGCTCGGAAGCGCATCGCAGGAATTGTCTCGAAGGCCTCCGGAGGGGTCGAAACCATTGACTATTCAATTGTCCACCCCGAAATCGGCCCGTGAAATAATAGCCTATTACACCGATAAACCACCCCCCCCGGAGACCCCCTCGAAGATATTTTCACCAGCCCTTTGACGAACCCCTTTTGGCGCTGTAGTCTTCCGGTCGCAGCTGCAAAACGACCACGGAGGAATTCAAAATAAAAGCAAATCTGTCAGGTATTTTCGACATTCCCGGTCACCCGAAAAACGTCAGGCAAGAGCGGGCCCAAACCGAACCTTTCCACGGACGTGAAGGGCTCGAGAGGATGACGTTTCATTCCGGTTCGGGTTTTTCGATCATGCGTTCGCGCACGCCGGTGCTTGCCTACTTTGTTATCCGCCTAGGAGATCAGCGATGACTTTGTTGGAACAGTCGGGGTTCAAGGGTACGTTCATTTCAGCCATTCAGAATCCAATGCTTTACCTTCCCCCCTTGCTTGCCAAGGCCCAGGTGCGAGATCTTGTGGCCATCGACGACGCCGCCTCCAGCATCAAGTTTGCCAGCTATACCTTCGAGACAGAATCCGAGGGCAACAAGGCTGTGCTGGTCGCGGTCCTTTTTGACTTGCCACCCCATCGAGCAGACTGGTGTCTTTCCCGTGCCATCAATTGGCGCCCTAACGAGGTGACCATCACCCAAGACGAAAATCGGGTGGTTGGAATGCGCTTCAAATGGAAGGAAGGTTTCTTCGTGGACCCGGTTACGAACCGCAACACGTATTTTAGTTTTTCGTAGGCCAGGAGTTGTCGCTCGGACAACTTGCCGTTGACGGTTAAGGCGGGGAGACCGAGTTGGGCTACAGCCCGATCTCCCCATCCCTTCGCGAATCGGAAGTCACGGCCTGTTCATCTTATACTGTGATGGTGCCATCCCCCGGCGCATCCCGACTTGGATGCAAGGATGGTCACCGAAGCCAAAGGACCCACGATGCCCAAAGCCGCAAACCCTCGAACGGACAACAGCGCAACCATCGGATTCGAGAGGAAACTCTTCGCCGCAGCAGATGCGCTGCGAAACAACATGGACGCCGCCGAGTACAAGCATGTCGTGCTAGGGCTCATCTTCCTCAAGTACATCTCCGATGCTTTCGAGGCAAAACACGCGGAACTTCTGGCCATGGAGTCCGAAGGTGCCGACTCGGAAGATCCCGACGAATATCGAGCGGCAAACATCTTCTGGGTACCTGCTGAAGCCCGTCGCAAGTCCACCAGCCATGCGAATACCAAAGGTCGTTCCCGTTGTTCTTCGCGGCGACTCGGCAGCTCTGGAAGTGCTAGTGTTCGCTCATCCACAAGCTGGTATGCAGATTGTCAAAGGAACGGTTGAACCAGGAGAGTCCGTCAACGAAGCTGCGAGTCGCGAGCTCTTTGAGGAGTCGGGAATCACCGGTGCAAAGTGCGTTCGAGACCTTGGTACGTGGGAGCAGTGTCCTCCGGGCCAGCTGTGGCACTTCCGAGAAATGGACGTATCGCAATCGTTGCCGGAGTCGTGGGCACACTTCACGCTAGACGGTGGCGGTTACACATTCCGGTTCAGCTGGCATCCGCTTAGTGGCCCTGCGCCATGCACCTGTCATCCAGTCTTCGTTGCCGCGCTCGAGTTCCTGCACGTGCAAGTCGCGGCACACGGAGCAAATCGGAAGTAGCATGTGTGTTGTGCTGTCTAACCTACTGCTCAACCGGACGTGCAACCGCTTACGGCGCCCGCGCCTGATTTCATTCTGGCCAGGCCGCCGCTCGCTGCCGATCGCTGGTTAGCTCTACGTCTAGGCTGCGCAATCGAACCCACGCTCAATCGGAGGCGTCACATGCGACGAGTTACCGGAATAGGAGGCGTGTTCTTCAAAGCCAGGGATCCGAAGGCGCTGGGGGAGTGGTACCGAGTTCATCTTGGACTGAACATCGAAGGATGGGGAGGCGTCGAGTTCAAGTGGGCCGATGACAACCCGACAGGGACCGGAAGCACGATCTGGAGCCCGTTCAAGGATGACACAAGTTACTTTGCTCCAAGCACGTCGCCATTCATGGTGAACTTCAGAGTCGAAGACCTCGATGCCCTTCTCGTCGCATTGCGCGCAGAAGGGTGCGCCGTCGACGAGAAGGTCGAGGAGTCGGAGTATGGCAAGTTCGGCTGGGTCGTGGATCCCGAGGGCAACAAGGTCGAGCTCTGGCAACCCCCAGCGGGTCAGTAGCGGTTAGCGTGGCGCAAAGGCTCTCAGCGCACGCCGAGCCTTCCACTTGAGAGTCACGGAATGCTCAGGAGAAAGGCACGACACAACAAGGCTTGGTGGTCTTCGCGAAGAACAAGAAGCGCGTTTCCTCCTTCTACCAACAGACCTTGGGCCCCGATGTCATTGAGTCGGAGACATCGCATGACCTCCTTCGCGGTCATGGTTAAAAAGTAGTCGTCCACAACATCCCTCGTAAGTACGCAGCGGGTATCACGATTGCGAAGCCTCCTGCGTCCAGGGACGAGACTCCGTTCAAGCCCACCTTCGTGGTGACCAGCCTCGCGGCGGTCCGAAGCGCGGTAGAGGCAACCGGCGGCTACCTCAAGCCTGAATCGGCAGCTTGGCACTTCCGAGGCCACGTGGTCCTTGATGGGTGGGACCCCGAGGGAAACATCGTGCAGTTCAAGCAGGCAGAATAGGGAGTGCCTTCCGTACACACCGACGTTGTGCTTTCACCAACTGAACGTAACCCGCCGCTCAACCGGCCATGCAACCGCTTTCGTCACCCGGGCCTCATTTCGTTCTGACCTGGCGGCCGCCCGCTGCTGCACGCCGGTTAGCTCTACGTTAGGCAGCGCAAACAAGCGCTCTGGCGCGTCTACTCTCCAAGCTCAGCAGCACGCTGTTGCTCGATCCAAGCCCCACCTGCTCTGAGCTTGTTTGCCAAAGGAGACTTCGGATCGACGACCCGCCAAAACGGCGCTACCTCGCTCGTCGGGAAGCGTGATGGAGCGGACGTTCACGCGCGCGGCGCGGCGACGGGGGATGCGCTTTCGCACGAATGTACGCGGCCGGCTCCCGATCCGTCCGAAAACGCCCTCTTCAACAGGTCAAGCAAGGCGCGATTCGGTATCAAAACCGCCCTTTCCACGATGCTGTTTTCACGTTTTGAATACAGGATACGCAAATATTGAATACAGAAACCCCCTCCAGCCCCTTGACATCCCCTTCGTTGGGGTCAGTTTCAGGAGGGAAATTGCTGAAAAAGGGTGGCGGGAGCGTGTGGGAATCGAACCCACCCGGGACGGAATGGCCGCCCCGCGCACGGTTTTGAAGACCGGGAGGGCCACCAGACCCCCTGCGCCCCCGTGAACCAACCAAACGCAGTGTATCCCCAGCGGCACGCCCCGGGAACACCCGGCGCCACCAGTCCCGGATCACACCAAACGCGCGAGCCGCGCCCCCTGGAACACCGCCGCCTCCACGGTCTGCGGGGAATGCGCATCCCCGATCACCCGCACCGACACCCCCGCACCGCGCAGCGCATCCGCCAAATCGCCG
>JBJTRZ010000456.1:0-4172 GCA_046076415.1 Armatimonadota bacterium | reverse complement strand
TTCGTCCGTGCTCGGCCAATGCCAGATACTCCCGGCGCCAGGTGGTGATTCGACTCGGGTCCTTCGCGGGGCCAAACGACGGTTTTTGCCTTGGTGCCGCCGCGAGTCCGTGCAGCACCCACGCCTCCGAATCCGCGAACGTCAGGTCGTACTGTCGGTAGTCGGCCGAGGTATGCGGTGCCAGAGCCTTCTTAGTGGCGCGGTTTTCGAGCCCTTCCGCTCCTTCCTCCGCGGTTCGCCGTGGCAACCGTACATCGTCGGTGAACATGCCGAAATTTCGCAACGAGAGGCCTTTTTCAAGGGCCTTGTCCCACAGGTAGCCTCCCGCGCTACGCCCGACATCCACGATGCCGGCCCGATCCGGCGCGACACCGTTGTTCGTTCCCTCGTAGTCGTAGGGGCGTTCCTTGCCCGAATAGCCGTAGGCGACATTGCGTTCGACATACGCGTTCGCCGTACCCGCGGTCGAGACGTTCCACCCGTTGCCGGAGACCTCCGCCGTGCAGTGGAAATTGTCCAGTAGCACGAATCGCTCCGCCAACGCGTGTTGATTCGGCGTCACCTCGCGGGGAAACAGGGTCAGATTGGGGTCGCCGTTGCCGGAGGGGAGGTCGCCCAGCACCTGATCGTAGGTTCGGTTTTCCTTGATGACGTAGATGACATGCTCGATGCCCGGATTCCGGAGTGCGAGGCGCGCCGCGCGCATCACGTCGCCCACGGCACCGTTGTTGGCCAGCACCTGCTTGGTGTGGCGATCCAGGTCGGTCGCGATCGAACCCAGATCGATCGTGGAGACGGTTCCCTCGAACAGCGACTGGATGTATCCCTTGGAAGCACCGTTCGGAAGTTGGGGGACGATCCCCTTCGCGTTGGCGACGAACAGGCGACGACCATCCTTGGAAACGGCCACGGAGGTGGGGTACCAGCCGGTCGGTACCAGCCCCCGCAAGGACCCTCGAACGGTATCGACCACGGCAACCGCATTGAGGTCCGCCAAGGCGACGTACAGGGTCTTGCCGTCCGGGGAAAGCGCGCTGCCCAGCGGCGTGGCCGAGGGAACGGCGCGCATTTCGGTGGGACGCAGGGATATGGTGCGGGTTGCGCGGTTGGTCTGCGTATCGACAACCGAGATGGTGTCCGATCCGGCGTTGCTGACGTAAATCCTTTGACCGTCGGCGCTCGCGGTCAGGTATCCGGGATTTTCGCCAACAGGGATTCTAAAGGGAGGAAACGCGCCACCGGGATCGACGAGGTGGAGGGAGCCATCCTGTTCCGAACCCACGTAGGCCTTGCCCCCCACCGCCACCACGCCGAAAACATAGCCGGGAAGCGGTACCTTGCGCACCGCGGTGCTTCCGGGACGGCCGATCGAGAGCCAGCCCTTGAGACCGTCCTCCGCCAAACCATGATTTGCCGCCACGAAGACGTTGTCTCGATCGACTGCGACCCCCGAGGCGTGCTCCGCGAGGACAGCGAAACCCGTGTCGACCAATTGCCCGGCGTCATCGATGCGGTACACGCCCACGCGGTGGTCGGAACCGCGGCTCGCGTACAACTCGGATCCGTCGGGAGAGAAGGCAAGCCCAACGTAGAGGCCGGCGGACCGGCCCGAAGGCGCGGGACTGCGCCCCTTTATGTCGAGATGCGAACGTTCCTGACCCGTCGTGGAATCGAGCACCGTCAGCCGGCACCGCGTTCCGATGCTCGCGACCACGACATGACGCCCGTCGGGCGACATCGCCATCGCCGCCGGCCACGAACCGACCGGAACGTGCGTTCCCAAAGGGGAAAGCGTTTTGCCCGTCGGCAGTCGGGTCGTGGCTGGCTCGGATCGGCGCAGGGCCGCGGCCCCCAAGGCGACCGTGGTCGAGAGCGCGACGAGCGAAAAAAGTGCGGAGGCGCGGGGCAACATGGTTCATCCTACCCCGGGAAAGCTGCCGGATGGGATCGCCGTCAGTACCCGATCGCGGTCCGGTTGGAGTCCGCGCCGCGAAAACCATGGCACGGGACAAGGAACCACTGCTTGATCGGCCCATCGAACGCGGAATCGTGGATGGGAACCGGAATCACGGTATCCACCCGGTCGAACCATTGATGGAAATACGGCAGGAACGGCGTCGGATCATGGTCCACCGCCACCAGATAGTCCGCTCCGATTGCTCCGCGCGCCGATGGCCAAAGCAGGAACTGATTGCGTCGCGTGCCGGGGAACAGGCACGTCGCCTCGCGTTGGTCCGCCCCGATGAACGACAGCATGGCGGTGGCTTTGTAGTTGGTGGATGCGAGAAGGGGGCGCATGCCCGATTCGGACTCCATGCGGACACGCTCGGATTCGATACGGCCCGCAAGGTGGTCCCAGCCCCGAGTTTCCGTAAGTTTCGAAACGGTGCGCGCGGGAATGCGAACGCCCACCAATGAAGCGGCATTTGGAAACCAAGCAAAGAGTTGGATCACCAGCGAGGGTACGACCGCCGCGATGACGCGCCCGCGCCGCCCGGCCGCCCAGTGCAGGTCGGCCCACCACGCGGCCGCAGCGACCCCGGCCAAATGGGCCGAGACGGGCCAGTTGATTTCCACCTTCGACCGGAGGGAGTTGACGAGGCAAACGCCGAGCATGGGCACGACGAAGACCCAGAGCACGCGTGGCCACGGGCCCGTGCCCGCGGACGTGGATCGGCGCAGGAACGTGGCGCAGGCCGCGATTTCCGCGAACCACAGCCCGGGACCGAGGGCGAGCGCCTGACCGGCGACGAAGTCGAGCAACCAGCGCCCGGGCGCGGCCGACATGGTCCGGCGACCAAGATTGGCCGTGTGCAGTACGTAAAGATTGTCGTGGCGCGCGTTCCAAAGGACCATTGCGCTCAGCGACGCCAAGGAAAGGGCTCCCGCTATCCAGGGATGGGGGGTGCGCAACCACCGGCGCCACGGCGGATGGACGGCACAGGCCAAAAGCGCGCCGAGGGGGAAGAACACCATCGGGATTTTTGAAAGGTTTCCCAGGAAGCACGCCGCGGCGGTGACGTACCAGTAAGGGATCGAACCGCAGGCCGCCTTTTCGAACGCCCAGAGCGCGGCGGCCCAGAAGAAGACCTGAGGGGCATCGTAGGTCGCGATCGTCCCGCCCGTGGACAACAAAGGTGCCGCACTCGCAAGGAGGACTGCCCAGAGGGCGATACGGTCGCCCAGTGTTCGCCGCAGGAATGCCGTCAGGAAGAGCAAGGTGCCCGTCCCGAACAGGATGGGGCAGGCACGCACCCCGAGTACGGAATCGCCCAGCACCGCGGTTACCGCGCGGAGGCACCACGCGATAGCCGGTCCTTGATCGTAGTACCAATAATCGAGATGCCGGCTCCAACACCAGTAGTAGGCTTCGTCGTTGGAAAGGCCCGTTCGGGATCCGTGGATCAGCCGGAGGATGGCTCCAACGAGAATCATCGCGTGGGGCGCGAAATGGCGGAAGCGCCCGGGAACAGGTGGCATCGGACGGTGCTCAGAGGGTGAACGTATCGTCGGGGATGCCTTGGTTCAGGACGATTTCCTCGACTTCCTGCACCGCGCCTCGCTTGCCGAATTGGTTGTAAATCTCGACGCGCGTGGGAACCCAGATTCCCCGTGCCGCTTCGCGCGGGGCCAGATACCGGATCTCCTTGACCAGTTTGCCATCGCCACCGATGCTCTGTCGTTTTTCGGTGATGCTGGTCCGTGGATTTACCCACACGATTTCGTGCGCCTTGTTTTCGGAGAGGCGCTGCTCCAAGCGGAAGACCTGCAAGGGGCCTTCGGTGCGCAGCCAGACCGCCCGATGGTCCAATCGAAGCCAGTCCGTGGCGAAGATACCGATGTCCATCAAGCTCTGCTTTTGTCCGGGCTCTCCCGTGGTGTCGCGCCGCTGGGTGCCCAGTGGCGTGCGGAACGCTTTGTCGTTGTCGACATAAATCACCACCGCACCGAGCGGACCCAAGTTGGCCTCGACGCGCAAACGGTTCGGATACTTGTAGGCGAATTTGTACCTGGGAACACGGTAGGAGGTCGCGAACGCTCCGCCGATCTTGCCCAGTTCGCCGAAATCGCTCTCGATCGTGTTGTTGCGGACCACGACCCGCAAGTCTCGGATACGGTCGGTGGCGAGGTCCGTGGCCGGCACGGGACGGGCTGGCGATGCGCGGGCCGTG
>JBJTRZ010000455.1:0-11029 GCA_046076415.1 Armatimonadota bacterium | reverse complement strand
CGTCGGGCACGGCCGACGGGGCCACCTTCCTCGGCAAGTTCGGTAAGGGCGCGATCGAACGCCAGCAATGCGTGGGTCGGAGGGGTGAATCGGAACTGTCCATTGGTTTCCAGCCCACGCCACTGCCCGGGAAGGTCCAAGGCCAGACTCCGGGTCCAACCAGCGGCTCGCTCGAGCAATTCGCGCTTGACCAGCGCGAAGGAGAAACCGGGTACCCCTTCCACGCATTTGTTGGCCGAACTCACCAACACATCGATGCCGGTTCCGCCAAGGTCGAGTGGAATCCCGCCGAACGCGCTCATCGCGTCGACGAAACAGACGTTCCCCCGCTCGGCCACCACCGCCGCGATGGCCTCCACCGGGTTGACGATTCCCGAAGTGGTTTCGCAGTGCACCGTGGCCACTCCGGTGATCCCCTCCAACGCATCGAGGCGATCGGCAACGCGGGCGGGATCGACCGGTTCGTCCTCGCGGAAACGCAGGACTTCGACTCCGATCCCCGCGGTTCGGCAAATGCGCTCCATGCGGTCGCCGTAGGCCCCGTTGGCGACCACCAACCAGCGGCCTTCGGGAGGCGTAAGCGAAACGAAGACCGCTTCGATCCCGAACGTTCCCGAACCTTGCATGGGCACCGCCTCCCATCCGGTGTCGGTGCCCACACCCGCGGCCGCGAGCAGACCGGAGCGTATTCGGCGAACCACGCCGAGGAATTCGGGGTCGCGCGAGCCCAGATCGCGCAACATCGCCTCGCGGACGGTTCGGCTCGTCGTGAGCGGCCCGGGCGTGAACAACGGTTTGTCGGATGCGGTTTCCATAGAAATCACCAGGGAAGGGAGAACGTTTTGACGGTGGAAAGGAACTTCATGGCTTCGATGACGCCTTCCTTGATTCCGAGACCCGAGTCCTTGACGCCGCCGAAGGGGCTGCATTCGATCCGGTACCCGGGCACTTGGTTGACGTTGACCGTGCCGACGCGTAGCCCCTTCACGGTTTTGAGGACGCCATTCATGTCGTTCGTGACGATGCCCGAACTCAATCCATACGGGGTGTCGTTGGCATAACCGATCGCATCGTCGATGCCATCCACGGGCACGATCGGAGCGATCGGCCCAAACGACTCCTGCGCGACAAGCGTCGTGGTCCGAGGGACGTTTGCGAGGACGGTCGGTTCCAACTGCGCGCCGCGTCGGCCGCCGCCGCGCAGCAGGGTCGCGCCATCGGCGACCGCCCGATGGACCCGTGTTTCCAGCTCGATCGCCGACGCCTCCGTGATGACGGTACCGACGGTCGTTGTCTCGTCGGCCGGATCCCCGGCGACAAAGGCCGATGCCGCGCCAAGAAAGCGCTCGGTGAACGCTTCGAGGACCGGGCGATCCACCAATATGCGGCGCACCGACGTGCAGCGCTGGCCCGAGTTTCGGTAGCACCCCTCGGCCGCGAGTGATGCCGCAAGATCCAAATCGGCGTCGCGCATCACAATCAATGGCGAGCAGCCTCCAAGCTCGAGACAGAGCTTTTTGTATCCCGCGATCCGCGCAATTCCCTTCCCCACGGCGCTGCCGCCCGTGAAAGTGACGATTTCAATGCGCTCGTCGCGGATGAGCGGTTCGACGACGGCATCGATCGGCGCCACGAAAACCGATAGCATCCAGCCGGGAAGGCCGGCTTCGTGGAGGATTTCCGCAAAACGCAGCGCCGTCAACGGGGTGCGCTCCGAAGGTTTTAGCAGCATCGGGCAGCCCGCCGCGATCGCGGGCGCGACTTTGTGGGCCACTTGGTTGAGCGGGTGGTTGAACGGCGTGATCCCCAGCGCCAACCGGTGCGGCTCCCGGAGCGTAAAGATTTTTCGGGGTTTCCCCTGCGGCGAAACGTCGCAGGAGAAAACCTCGCCATCGTCGCGAAGTGCCTCCATCGCCGCGAACTGTAGGACATCCTGCGCACGGCCGACCTCGTACCGCGTCTCCTTCATCGCGAGGCCCGTTTCGCTCCGGATCAAATGCGCGAGCGCATCCGCCTGCGCCGCGACGATTTCCCGGGCCCGGTTCAGAATCTCGTAGCGCCGATAGCGCGTCAGTGGCTCGAACGGCTTGGCATGGGCTGCTAGCAGGCGTTCGACATGCTCCGGGCCGAGCATCGAAACCTCGCCGACCAACTCGCCGGTGTACGGGTAGTGGACGGCAAGCTTCCGGTCGGTCGCGACGGGCTCGCCGGCGATGGTGCTGTGCGTGTCGATCACGGGTCAGGCGTCCAGTCCGTTGCAAAGAAAGTCAAACAGGTCGAAATTGCGTGGGTCGCCCAGGGCGCGCGCGCGGTGGTCGGGTAGGAGCGGGTGCGAGAACGCGAACGGAACCATTTCCTCGTAACGTCCGCCGTGGCTGCGCAGGTCGCCGTCGAGCTGCGCCAAGTCGTGATGCTCCGGCGTGCGACCGATCACCCAATCGCGGCCTGAAAGCACGTAGAGGTCTCCAATCAATTCCGCCGGGAGATCCAGTTTCGCACTCGCGGTGGCCCTGTCATGGACTTCCGAGACCCCTGGATGCGCCAGCACGAACTCGGCGATTTCGGCGGCGCGAAGGACATCGTCGATATACACGGTCACCGCCGAGCCGAGCGCGCCATGATGCACCACGTAGGGGTCGGTTATCGGGCAGATGACGCGCACTCCCGAGCCGAACCGCGCGGTCAGTTCGCTCTCCAGATACAGGATGTTCGGCTTGCCGTTCATGCCATGGTCGGCCGTGATCCCGACGCGCGCGCCAAGGCCGAGAAGCTGGCCAAGACAGCCGTCGATTTCGGCATAAAACGCGATCGACTCCGGATCGTCGGGGGCGTAGGTGTGCTGCATGTAATCGGTCAGGGAAAGGTAGAGGAAGTCCGAACGCCGTTCCTCGATGAGTTTGACTCCGGCGCGCAGCACGTAGAGGCTCGCGTCGCCCGAATAGATGGGAGGCTTCGGGCCGACAAGTGCCTCGGCCCATCCCGGCGCCTTCTCCGAGGAGAAGGCGATGTGGCCCTCGGGCAGTCCCTTCGAGAGCATCTCGCGGAGTTTGTCCTTGGCGGTCACCATCGCCACCGTGCGCCCGGAGTGCGCCGCGGCCGCGAGCAGGGTTTGGTTGCGCAGCCACGACGACGAGTTGGTCATGACTTCCTCGCCCGTGGCCGGGTTCAGAATGTAGTTGCCCACCATTCCCGTTCGGCTCGGCGGCGTCCCGGTGACGATCGCGCAGTTGTTGACATTGGTGAAGGTCGGCAGGCACGCCCGCGCCATTCCCCGCCAGCCGCGCCGAGTCATCTCCAGAAAGCGCGGCATCCGCCCGTGGGCGATGGCGGTCGAAAGATATTCATCGGCGCACCCGTCGATGCAGATGCCGACGATCGGCACCGGCGGGGGCGAATAGGTCCTGCCCTCGACGGTGAACGAAACAACTTTATCCACGGGTACCCGATTCAAGACAATACCTTCCTGCGCTCCGGATCGTAGGGCGCACGAGCATGGAGCGTGGCTTCCACCAAACGCGCGCCGTCGATTTCGATCGAATAGATTCCCGATTCGAGAAAGGCACGATCGACCGGTTCACCCTCCGGATGGCGGACATACCCCATCGCCACCGCTCCGCCCACGGAGAATCCGTAGGAGCCGGAGGACGTGTACCCGACGCGGACGCCATTGCGGAAAATCCGTTCGCCGCCCCAGAGCATCGGTTCCGAGTCCGTCAAAACAAACGTTGCCAATCGTTTTTGAAGACCTTTCCCTCTGCGAGCGAGCAGCGAATCAAGCCCCACGAACCCCCCGGGCTTGTCCCAGGAAACCGCGAACGACAAGCCTGCCTCGAGCGGGCTCTCATCGACGGAAAGTTCCGCCCCCCACGCCCGGTAGGCCTTTTCCAATCGCAGGGAATTGATCGCGAAGTGGCCCGCGTCCATGGCCCCGGCGGCACGCACCGCGGCGTGGACCGCCACCGCGTGTTCGCGTCGCAGGTGCAATTCCCATCCCAACTCCCCGACATAGGTCATGCGCACCGCAAGCACCGGTTTTCCGGCGATGGAGACCGGGAACGCACATCCGAACGGAAACCCTTCGTGGGAGAAATCGGTGTCGGATAGGGAAGCAAGCAGTTCGCGACTTCTCGGCCCCATCACTCCGAGGACCGCGCCTTCCTCGGTGACATCCACGATTTCGACATCCCGCCCCGGCGCGGAGCGTCTCAGCCAATCCGTGTCGCGTATCGGCTGGCCCGTGCCGGTAACCAGCCGGAACGATTCCGAATCCTCGCGAATCACGACCAAATCGGACTCGTAGGTTCCGCGTTGGTTGAGCATCGGCGTGTAGACCACCCGGCCGCCCGAGACACCCACATCCCCCGCGCAAACGCGCTGCAGGAACGGCAATGCACCTCGTCCTCGCACCTGGATCTTTCCGAATCCGCTTTGGTCGAAAACGACGACGTCGTTGCGGCAAGCCCGGTGTTCGTCCCCCATCCGATCGAACCAACCGGGTCGCCCGAAGGAGTAGCCTGGTTCCTCCACTCCGAAGACATTGACGCGCTCGAAACCCATCTTTTGGCCGAACCACGCCCCGGCTTCCGCATGCCGATCCTCGAGCGCGGATCGACGAAGTCCGCGGCCGGAAGAGAATTCCAATTGGGGCCACGCCATGCGGTAATGCATTCCCAGGGCCTCGGTGACCCGCTGCTTCAAGAACGAACGGTCGTTCTGGGACGGATGGAACCGGCGGATATCGACGGACCAGAGGTCGTACGGCTGCTCATCGCCGATGATCCATTGGGCCAGCACTTCGCCGGCGCCTCCGGCGCTCGCGATACCGGCGGAGTTGAATCCAGCCGCAACGAACAATCCGCGCGCTTCGGGCGCCTCGCCCAGGATGAATTGATTGTCCGGCGTGAAACTCTCGGGACCGTTCACGAATTTGGCGATACCCGCTTCCCGCAGTACCGGAAACCGGTGCAGTCCTTCCGCAAGCGGCGCGGCGAAATGCTCCCAATCCTCGGGGAGCAATTGGAAAACGAAGTCGTCGGGGACCCGGTCGACGTCCCAAGCCTTGGTGTATTCCTGAAACGCACCGAAAAAGATGGCATCCCCTTCCCCACGGTAATAGATGGCGCCGTCCATGTCTCGCCCCACCGGCAGCAGGTCGTTCGCCCCGACCGGATGGGAAACCACGTAATGGTGTTCAACGGGCCACAACGGAAGGACCACGCCCGCGTCCGCGGCGAGTTGATGACTCCACATCCCGCCGCAGAGCACCACCACCTCCGCCTGGATCGATGCCCCTTTCTCGATATCCACTCCCGTCACCCGACCGTCCTTGGTGCGCAGACGGGCCACCCGAATGCCCTCGTGAAACACCACTCCTCCGCGCCGCGCGACCTCGGCAAGCGCGAGCGCGGTGTTGCCCGGATGCACGCGGCCATCCTCGGGAATCCACACGCCTCCCACCAAATCGTCGGTGCGCATCAGGGGCCATCGACGTTGGATTTCCGCGACATCCACCTCTCGGATATCGATTCCAAACCACGCCGCGAGGCCTGCCGTTCGTCGATATTGGGTCATCCGGTCGGCGCACCGAGCGACGTTGAGGGAGCCGGTCTGGCGCCATTCAACGGCTATTCCCGTTTCCTGCTCCAAGGTTCGGTAGAGGCGCGCCGACGCATCGTTGATGCGCGCCATCGCACTGTTCGTCCTCTGCCTGCCAACCAGTCCGGCCGCGTGCCACGTGGTTCCGCCCCCGACCTTGCCTTGTTCGAGCACGTGGATATCACGCCACCCCAAGGCTGCCAGATGATGCGCAACGCTGCACCCGGCGATGCCGGCTCCCACGACCACGACGCGAGCTTCTTCGGGGATGGACATGACCTCGGGAGGTTCCCCGTCGCCGGTCCAGCCTCCTCCCGTCGTCGCCGGCGCAGGAACCGACGGGCTCCGTAGCCAAGGCTTCCCCATGAGCCGTCCCCGCATCGTTGTCGTCGGATCTTCGAACACCGACCTCGTGGTCTCCGTCGATCGGATCCCGGCTCCGGGAGAGACCGTGCTCGGGGGAGATCTCCGTTCGATCCAAGGTGGAAAAGGGGCGAACCAAGCCGTCGCCGCCGCGCGCCTTGGCGGCTCCGTACATTTCATCGCCCGGGTCGGAGACGACGCCCATGGCGCGATCGCCCTCTACGCATACCAGGCCGAGGGCGTTTCCACCGAAGGCGTGGTGCGAACCGAGGGTCATCCCACCGGCGTCGCGATGATACCGGTGGAACGTCACGGGGGTCAAAACGCCATCGTGGTAGCGCCCGGGGCGAATGCTTTGCTCGGACCGGAGGATATCGAGCGATCGGTCGAAGCGATTCGCTCGGCGGACGTGCTGGTGGCGAGTCTCGAGGTGCCGCTCGCGGCGGTCGCGGCGGCCCTGCGCGTCGCGCGGGGTGCGGGAGCGACGGTGGTGCTGAACCCTGCCCCGGCCACCGACTTGCCCACCGATCTGCTACGGATGGTGGATTGGATCGTTCCGAACGACACCGAGGCGGAGCATCTCGGTGGCCCGGAGCAATTGGCGCAGCGGGTACCCGGCGTGGTGGTGACCCGGGGCGCAGCCGGTGCCGACCTGCGCGTCGGGGGTCGATGGGAACGTTTCCCGGCTCCGAAAGTCGATGTTCGGGACACGGTCGCCGCCGATGACTGCTTCGTGGCCACCTTCGCCCTCCGAATCGCCGAAGGTGCCGCTCCCGCGGATGCCGTGCGGTTCGCGATCCAAGCGGCCAGTTTGAAAGTAACCCGGCCAGGTGCCCAGCCGGGATTGCCCTACCGCGCCGAACTGGAAGCGACTTCCTACTAGCCCGCCGCGGCTTTGGCCTCGGCTTCCAATCGAGCCAACCGCCCCCGCAGCGCCACGCCACCCCCCTCCGCGAAATCGTCGCCGAGAACCATCCAACGCTTTGGCAAGGCACCGTAGAGTTTCGCCAAATGCGCCGCCCGCGCGTCGTCGCGCGCGAACGCCGCGAGACCAAGCAGGACATCGAGCCGCTCCGCTTCCGGCCAGTCCAGGGTTTGCGCCGGTCGCTCCGCCCCACCGCCAGGTCGATAGAGGAACGGTCGAGGCTCTTCGCCGGCGTACCGACGCAGGAGCCTCAGCAATTTCGCCGCGGAAAGTTGTTCCGGGAGCAGTCCAACCCCTTCCCAATGCCGGATGAACGCATCCTTGGCGTAATTCCAGTGGTATTTGAGATGTCCGACCTGCGGTTCGGGCGCGCCTTCGTCGAGGATCACGATCGTCCACGGACGGTCCTTGGCGACCGGAAGTTCGACCCGGCGCACCGGCCCATTGACGACACCGTCGAAACGGACCCGAGTCTGACCTTCCTCGGAGCGTATCGGAAACATTCGATATCGGGAGCGTGGCAAGTTGTCCACAAGGCGGGGCCCTCGTCCGGGGACCGGAACCGCCGGGTTCACATCCGTTGAAAATCCACCCGGAAAACGACTCGCATCGAACTTCCGTACCCACTCGGAAAACTCGGTATAACGCCGAGCAGCCACGCGGAGAGGTCGCATAGTGGTCTAGTGCGTCCGCCTCGAAAGCGGATGTTGTGCAAGCAACCGTGGGTTCGAATCCCACCCTCTCCGTCGCCATTTTTCAACGGCCCTGTTCCGGCCGATGCGCCGCCGGATGCAGGGCTCTTTCATTTTCGGGATGATCGACAGCGTGGCGTCCTGTTTCTCCGGGTTCGATTTCCGCTAGACCTGACCAATCTCGTTTTGGGAGTCGTAGTCCGGCAGTTTTGAAATCGCCATGGCACGGGTGGTCGGTTGTCCGATGCTCGCCCACTCGGGACGATTGCTCTTGTGACGACCTACCGCGACGGCGAAATGTCACGGGTGCTCCATACGGCTGCGTATCATCTGGGGCATACTCCGAACAGGGAGGGTACTCATGCTAGCGCGACGGTGGTTTCTTTCGGTCGTTGGAACAACACTTCCGTTGGCCGTGTCGGCTCCCGGCACAACCTCTCTTTGGTTGCCTTCTGTCAATGAGTCGACGACCGAGGCACGTCGTGGCTCGAAGGTCCCGAATGTGTTTCAGATGCCTGGGGGTCATCGCAGCCTCGAAATGGTAACGGTTGGCTTTCCGGGGAATCCGCCGGATGCGAGCGGTTTCGGCGCGGTCCGCAGCGCCTTCCGTATCGGCAAGTTCGAGGTGACCGCTGCGCAGTATGCGGCGTTCCTCAATGCCAAGGCAAAATCCGACCGGGACGGCAATCTTTGGAACAACGATATGGACATGGGACCTTCCGGCCCGGGTCCGCGATGCAATATCCGACGTTCTGGCAAAGAGGGCGACTTCAGTTATTCGGTTTCACCGGATTTCGCGAACCGGCCGGTCAATTTCGTGAGTTTCTGGGACGCGTGTCGGTTTTGCAATTGGTTGCACAATGGTCAGGGGGACGGCGACACGGAGGATGGTGCGTACACCCTTCGCGGGTACCGCGGGAGCAACGGCCGGACTATTGTCCGAAACCCGGGTGCGCGTTGGTTTCTGCCGAATGAGGACGAATGGGTAAAGGCTGCCTACTTTGCGCCGCCACGCCAGGGGAGTTCGCGGTCGGAGCACTATTGGGACTATCCCACTCAAAGCAGTGTGCGGCCGGTTCGGGACGTTTCCGGCAGCAATGCTGCGAACGTCGGTGGTGGCGAAGTGGCAGACTCCGGATCGCCGTTCACGGAGGTGGGGACATTTCGGCGATCCCCCGGACCATTCGGGACCTATGATCAGGCGGGCAATGTCGCGGAATGGACCGAAGTAACCCGTCCGTGGAAAGGCATTGGCCCACCGGCCGCACGTTGGCCGTGGGGTGGTTCGGTCGTCTCGGACGGTGCAGGGCGGCGGGTCCGGGACCAATCGGAATTGATTCCGGTCAACAGTGACGAAGCCTATGTGGGATTTCGGGTTGCGGCTGCCATGCCCATCGCTCTTGGCACCATTCTCCGTCCTGAACCTAAGTCAACGAGGGGGCCGTCGACCCCCCGTCCGCTCCGTAAGGCCGATCGACCGCTCAGCCCGATCAATCGTCTCGCCCGGATCAAGATCATTCTGAATCAGGACAGCCGCGACATCTGCTACCAAGCCCCGCCGGGAAACGCCCAGGGTGCCATTCGTGCCTGGTATCGTCGTGCCTTTGCGGCGGGTGTCGAGGCATTCGTGGCGGATGTGGCGACCCCGGACGTTGTGGTCACCAAGGATACTCCCACCGGTGAGGTCTGGGGGGCACGCGCTGCGGCTTCGCAGTCTCCCGCCGAATGGGAAGCGCGTTACCGCACCATCCAGGAACTTGCCCGACAGGGAACCGATGTCCTGCACATTCTTGTGGAAGAAGGGCGGAAGGCGAATGCGCTGGTATTGGCCGGCATGCGCATGGGGGATGCCCACCACGGGATGCAGTGGCAGCCATCGTGGGGGAAACCGAATTTTCCGGAAATCGCGTTGGAGCATCCCGAGTGGTGCAACCTGTGGCGCGATGGAACGCGGGACGTCACCCTGAACTATGCGTTCCCCGAAGTGCGGGAGCATCGTCTGCGGATACTGCGGGAATTGGCAACGCATTACGATATCGACGGCATAGAGTTGGACTGGATGCGGCATTGCCGGTACTTCCCCGCCGGTCAGCAGCGCGCGTATCTGCAAACCATGACGGAGTTTGTCGGTCAGGTGCGAGGGATGCTCGACGACGTGGCGCGGAAGAAAGGCAGGGCGCGCCTGGTTCTCGGGCACCGCGTACCGTCCACTCCCGACGAAGGCCTGGGCATCGGAATCGATACGATTGCCTGGGCGAAGCGCGGATTCGCAGATTATGTGGTTCCCGCGGATTTCCAGCATGTCGATTTGAATGTCCAGGCCGACCGCTATGTTCGCGCACTGCGAGGCACTGGCTGCCGTGTCTATCCGAGCTTTGGAAACACGCCTTACAGCAGCGGATTCGCGTATGGAGAGGGCACGCCCGACTCTCCGAGACGTCGGTCCCGAATGAGCACTCCGGAACAATATCGGGCTTTGGCCTCCAATTGGTTTGCTTGGGGAGCGGACGGCGGCGCGACTTACAACATCATCAACTGGCCTGCTGAAAGGCAACGATTCGCCAGGGAGATGATTTCGATCCTGTCGGGGAGCCCACGGGCGCTGAACGGACCCCGCCACTACGTGTTCCTGCCGACTTGGAAAGATCACGCCGGAGGTGTCGCCCCGACCGGGCGCCTCAATGCGCAAAGCTTGACATTCGACCCTGACGGTGACGGAAGACGGCAGGTTTTCCGATTCCGCATGGCGGATGGCAAGGATGGAGGGAAACTGCGCGGTTGGTTGCGGATTCGGCTTTACGACGCTGGTCCGGGAGATGTCTTTGCGTTGGATCTGAACGGGCGCCCGGTTCCGCAGGATCGGATACAAATCCGGAATTTCCCAGATGGGGAGGTAACGTCACGTCCGGTACGTTCGTTCAAAACGGCCGGCAACTTCGGCGAGCCTGAGGATGGGACAATGGATTGGCAGCCAAATGTCCGACTGGAGATCTTGCTCGAGGATTGCCCCTCTTTTCGCGGTGACAACGAAATCGGGTTGTCGTGGGTGAAACGAGATCTGGCCAACAACAAAGTCCGGGTCATGGAGGCCTTGGAGGTAATGGTGCGCTGAAACGATCGTCGAAAAGGGGTCTCGGTCCTGCGCAGTTCCGGCCGTGGCGTTTCAGTCTCCGATCGTGAGCCGGACGTTCAATGGGTATCGCCCCTCAGGGTTCCGAAAGACGGGTCCGCTTCGCCGAGTTACCGTCCCTTTCCCGTGGTTGCCCAGCCCTGCCGGGTCACAACCGGGACATAGCCGGCTTCCAAGCCTTTCGGGGGCGAGACCAGAACTGCCGGGTCGAGGCCGCCATGCGCGTCGCGCGGGGTGCGGGAGCGACGGTGGTGCTGAACCCTGCCCCGGCCACCGACTTGCCCACCGATCTGCTACGGATGGTGGATTGGATCGTTCCGAACG
>JBJTRZ010000454.1:0-3975 GCA_046076415.1 Armatimonadota bacterium | reverse complement strand
GCGCGCGGTTTCGATCGCCAACCGATCGATCTTTTCCAGACCGAGGCGATCACCTTTCTCTCGCTCCACTATTCGCCGCTCTTCGCTCCCGCGACCGCGGCGATCGTGGGTTTCGCCGGATCTTTCCTCAAGGCCGAGCGCAGCGGCAAGGCGCGGGACCTGATCCCCGGAGCGATTTGCGCGGCGCTCCTCGGGAATTTCCACTCCTACGACGTGCTGCACTGCTTCGCGGCGGCGGGGGCGTACCGGGTGGTCACGGACGTCGCCGCGCGGCGGATCGACCGGGCGGGCTGGGTGCGCCTGATCCTGCTCGGGGCGGCCGCGTTGCCCACCACGGCGTGGGTGTTCGCGGCGTATCGCCTGGACCCGCTGTTCCATGCGCGGGCGCTCACGCGCACCCACACGGCGCCCCTGCAATGGCTGGTCCTCGGATTCGGGTTGCCGGCGGGGCTGGCGGTGCTGGGAGCGCGCGATCGACGGATGGCTGCGGATGCACGCAGGTTCCTCGGCGCGTGGATAGTCGGCGTGCTCGCGCTCGCCTACCTCCCGTTCGAATTCCAACGCAAGGTGCTCATGGGCATCCACGTGCCGATCGTCCTGCTCGCCGGAGCGGGGCTCGATGCGTTGGTGCGCCGCCTGCCCGGGGATTTCCCGCGGATCGCCGCCGTGCTCGGGGTGTTGTTGACGACCCCGTCGAACGTGCTTTTCGTGCTGCAGGAGCTGGAGCGGGCGGGCGCCAATGTCGGTTCGACCCAGTACCAACCGTATTTGCGCGTCGGGGCCATCGATGCGCTGGAGTGGTTGGGGCGCACTGCGCGGCGGGGCGACGTGGTGGTGGTTTCGCCGGATCCGACGTGCCAGCTGCGATTTCCGTTCGCGGCAGGGCTGCCGGACCTTGCCGTGTGGGTGCCCGCGCGGTCCGGCCTGTTCGTGCACGACGGCCATTGGAGCGAAACCCTGGATTACGAGCGAAAACTCTCGGAGTCCAACCGAATCTTCTCCGCCCGAACCAGCGACCAAGACCGTTTGGCGTTGCTCCGCTCCGCCCGGGCACGGTGGTTGTTGGTGGATCGCCGGCTTTTCGAAGGGCCGTTGCGGGACGCCACGGGGGGCGTGTTGATCGATCCGAGAACCGGCGAACCGACCTATCTGCCGGTCGATTGGTCCGTCGCATTACCGGGTTTTCTCCAACGACGGTGGGAAAGTGCCGACACTCTCGTGTACGAGGTGCTGGACTCCCGATAAGCGGGTCCCGCCGGCGAGGAGATCCATGATTCATAGGAAAGCATACGAGGAAGGAGCCCGGCTCGTGGACGACGGTCGGTACCCCGAGGCGATCGCGGTGCTCGAGGCCTGCCTCGAACGCCTCGCTCCGGGCGACCCGGACGAGCGGGTGGCACGCCATCATCTTGGGGAGGCCGTGGTTCGCTACGCGCTGCAACTGGCGGGGGCGGCACTCGACGAGTCGATTCCGCAACTGCAGGCCGCGCTCCGGTTCCATCCCGAGTACGCCGACCTGCATTTCAATTTGGGCGGGCAATACCTTTTGCGCGGGTTCTTCGCCGACGCACGGGTGTGCTTCGACCGAGCCCTCGCCGTCAATCCCGGGTTCGCCCGTGCCGTCGTGCTGCGGGGCGTGGTCCAGTACGCCATGGGCGATCACGAGGCCGGGTTCGCGGAGATCGAGCGCGGGTTGTCCCGCGACGAGCGGATCGACCGGCGCAACTTCGACGACGCGGTGGTTTTGCACGGTCGGGGAGCCACGGCGACCGCGCTCGAGAAAATGCTGCTGCTGGTGAGCTCTTTCGGCGACCGCGCGAACAAAATCGCCGCGCTTGCGAAGGACCACTACCGTGCGGGCCGATTCCGCGAAGCGGTGGAGATGTACCGCAAGGCGTTGTCGGTGGCTCCCAACTACCCCGACCTGCGCAACCACCTGGGTGTGGCGCTCTTCGCGTTGGACCGTCCCGATCTGGCGCTCGTGGAATTCTCGCGGGCCGTGGAGATCAACCCGAAATACGTCGCGGCCCAGTTCAACCGGGCTCAGGCGTTCCTGCGGATTGGTCGCGAGTCGGAGGCGCGCACGGCGTTGCAGCAGGTGCTCGAACTCGACCCGCAGTTCGAGGCGGCGCAGTCCGCGCTCGAGCAGCTGCGCGCCGCCGCCTGACGGTTTCTCCTCGACCTAGGCCCACGGGGTGCTACAATGGCGCTCCGTGGGCCTTTTCACGTTGACGGCGAAGGATCCGGGTTCGCGTGCGCGCCGCGGGGTGCTGCGCCTACCCCGCGCCGAGGTGCAGACCCCGGCGTTCATGCCCGTGGGAACGCAGGGCACCGTCAAGGCCGTGACGTTCGAGGAGGTCGCGGCGCTGGGCTACCGGCTCATCCGCGGCAACACCTTCCACCTCGACCTGCGTCCGGGATCCGATCGGGTCGCCCGTTTCGGAGGACTGCCCCGTTTCATTGGATGGGACGGTGCGATGTTGACCGATTCCGGGGGGTACCAGGTCTTTTCGCTGAAGGAACTGCGGACCATCACGGAGGAAGGGGTCCAGTTCCGCAGCCCGCTCGACGGATCGAAGCACCTCTTCACGCCCGAGCGGGTGATGGAGATCGAACACGAACTCGGCGCCGACATTATCATGGCGTTCGACGAATGTCCGCCGTACCCGGCCACCTGGGAATACGCCAAGGCGTCGATGGATCGAACCCATCGTTGGCTGGAGCGATGCCGCGTGCGCCATGAGGCGCTGGGTGGATCCTCCACCGGGCATCTTTTGTTCGGCATCGTTCAGGGCGGGGTGTACGACGACCTGCGTGCGGAGTCGGCGCGTGCGGTGGCTTCGATGGACTTTCCGGGCATCGCGATCGGCGGGGTGTCGGTCGGTGAACCCCCCGCGGAGATGCGTCGCATCACCGCCCTGGCCGCGCCGCTCCTGCCGGAGGATCGTCCCCGCTACCTGATGGGAGTAGGGATGCCCGAGGACATCGTGGAGGCGGTGGCGGAGGGCATCGATCTTTTCGACTGCGTATTGCCCACGCGCATGGCCCGCAACGGGACCTTGTTCACCTCGCGGGGGCGGGTCCACGTGCGCAACGCCCGGTGGGCGGACGAGCAGGGGCCGATCGATCCGGAGTGCGCGTGTCCGACCTGCCTGCGACACAGCGCGGCATACCTGCGGCACCTGCATCGGTGCGGGGAGATCCTCTACAGTCGGTTGGCGACGATCCACAATCTGGCGTTCTACGCGCGATTGATGGAGCGATTGCGTGGCGCGATCGAGCGCGGTGATTACGGCGCGGAGCGGGAGCGCTTGCTGCTCGCGTGGGGGCGCGGTCCGAACGGGGGTTGACGAGGACGCGATGCGGCGGTACGATAGCATCGGTTTGGAAGGCCAAGTTCCACCAGTGCGCGCGGGATATTCGGGGAGCGACGTCGGTGCCTGAATTGCCCGAGGTGGAGACGGCGCGTCGCGGTTTGTGCGCGCATGTCGCCGGAGCCGTGGTGCGCGACGTGGTCGTCCATGATGCGCGTGTCCTTCGGGGGTGTTCGGAGCGTGCGCTTACCGATCGGTTGGAGGGTTCGCGGTTGGGGGCGGCCGGGCGCCGGGGCAAGCATTTGCTGATCCCGATCGACGGTGCGGATGGTTCCGCGTGGGTGTTGTGCATCCACTTCATGATGCGGGGCGGTCTGCGATTGCGCGAGGCGTCGGAGCCTCCGGGGCGGTATGATAGGGTTTCGCTGGCCCTGTCCGATGGGCGCGCATTGCGCTACGAGGACGCGTGGGGCTGGGGCGGGTTCCGGGCGATTTCGCCGGAGGAGGTCGAGCGGGAGCCGGCCTTGTCCTCCATGGGGCCCGAGCCATTGGGCGGGTCGTGGAATGCGGCTCTGCTCGGCAAGGCGTTGCGGGGGAGGAGTGCGGCCGTGAAGACGGTCTTGCTCGACCAAACGGTGGTGGCGGGGGTCGGCAACATCTA
>JBJTRZ010000453.1:0-11376 GCA_046076415.1 Armatimonadota bacterium | reverse complement strand
TCACCTACATCAAGAAGACCCCCGAGTGCCCCTCCGGCGGAACCTACACCATCGGCGCGGTCGGAACCGACCCGACCTGCTCCACCGGCGGCACCGGAGCCACCGCGCACGCGCTCTGAGTACAGCCCGCAAGGGCCTGATCCCGAATCCTGCGGGGCGGCGACCATCCGGTCGTCGCCCCGCGCTCCGTTCGGAAACAACCCGGCAATTCGACCGGGAAGCCCAAAGCCTGCTTACGAAGGCATCGGCAACCGCTCGAACAAGGACGCCCCCGAATGAATCCCAACTCGCGACGAACCCAATCCAGCGCCTTCACCTTGGTGGAGATCCTGGTGGTCGTCTTCATCATTTCGCTCCTGCTGATGATCGCCGTGCCCAACTTCCGTCGGGCGGCCGCGGTCAGCGGTTCGCGTGTCTGCGTCAAGAACCTATGGATGATCCATCAGGCGAAGGACCAGTACGTGATGGAGAACAAGATTTCCGCCAGCGATCCGCCGGTGTCGATGAGCCAGCTCGCCGGTCCCGGCAAGTTCCTCAAGAAAATGCCCGAATGCCCGTCGGGCGGGACCTATTCCGCCGGAGGTTACGCCACCGAACCGACGTGCACGATCGGCGCCACGGGATCTCCCGAGCACAAGCTTCCCTGACCGATCGCTCCGGAGGGGCCATGGTATCCTCAAGGCCATGATCCGACCCGGTGAAGCGATCCGCGATCTCTTCCAACGCCCGGCCGGAACCGCGGCGGTCGCCCGAGGATGGGTGAAGACCGTTCGGTCCGGCAAGGGCGTTTCGTTTGTCCAGATCTCCGACGGCTCCTGTTTCGCCGACCTGCAGGTCGTGGTCGAGGGAGCCCCTTCCGCCGGAGTTTCCACCGGAGCCTGCGTGCGGGTCGAGGGAGAACTTGTCGAATCGCCGGGCACCGGTCAGGCGGTCGAGCTGCGCGCGGACCGTATCGATGTGCTCGGCGGGTCGGACCCGGCGGAGTATCCCCTGCAAAAGAAGGGGCACACGTTCGAGTTCCTGCGCGAAAAGGCCCATCTGCGCGTGCGCTCCAACACGTTCGGAGCCGTGTTCCGGGTCCGCAACGCGGTGAGTTGGGCGATCCACCGTTTCTTCCAGGAGCGCGGTTTCCTGTACGTGCATACGCCGATCATCACCACATCGGATGCGGAAGGAGCCGGCGCGCAGTTCGGGGTCACCACCCTGGATTTGATGAACCTGCCGCGCACTCCGGCCGGGCACCCGGATTTCGGGCGCGATTTCTTCGGGAAGCAGGCGCATCTCACGGTGTCGGGGCAACTCGAGGCCGAAATCTTCGCGCTGGCGTTCTCGAACGTCTACACGTTCGGCCCCACATTCCGTGCCGAGAATTCCAACACGCCGCGCCACCTCGCCGAGTTTTGGATGATCGAACCCGAGATGGCGTTCTGCGACCTCGACGGCGATCGTCGCCTCGCGGAGGAGTTCCTCCGGTATGTGATCGCGTCCGTGCTCGACCAGTGCGCGGCCGATTTGGAATTCTTCACCAAGCGCATCGACGAGACCGTGCTTCCCACGCTCCAGTTGGTGGCGGAGACCGACTTCGCGCATGTGACCTACACCGAAGCCATCGCGATCCTCGAGAAGGCGGATCGCAACTGGGAGTTCCCCGTGCACTGGGGGGTGGATCTGCAGTCGGAACACGAACGGTACCTCACCGAGGAAGTGTTCAAGCGGCCCGTCGTGGTCACCGATTATCCGAAGGAAATCAAGGCGTTCTACATGCGCCTCAACGACGACGGACGAACCGTGCGTGCGATGGATGTCCTGGCGCCGCGCATCGGGGAGATCATCGGCGGGAGCCAGCGCGAGGAGCGGCACGATGTTTTGCTCGAGCGCATCCGCGCCCAAGGCCTGCCCGAGGAGTCGTATTGGTGGTACCTCGAGCTGCGCAAGTTCGGCACCGCGCCCCACGCCGGCTTCGGGCTCGGGCTCGAGCGCTTGATGCTCTACCTCACGGGAATGCGCAATATCCGCGATGTGATTCCGTTTCCACGATCGCCCGGCAGCGCCGATTTTTGACGGATTTCCCCTGAGGAGATTGCCGGGTTTTTCCGAAATACCCGGGGATGAAACACCGAATTCGCTCGGCCGCCCTCATTCCGTTGCTTTTGCTCGCCTCGGCGTCCGGGGTGCATGCCCAGTCGGAACCCTTCCTGCGATTTCGTGTGGAAACGTGGCTTGGCGCGTCCAACGCCCCGGGCTATCGGCGCATCACCGACCAGTTTTGGGCCGCCCAGTCGTCGTTCACGCCCTCGATGGCCAGCGCCACCTACGGCGACGGCAAGGGGCGAACGGCCAAGGTGGGTCTGGGTTTCGGCGAGGCGACCCTCGGTCGGGACCGTTTCATGCCGCAACCGGTGGAAGCCTGGGTGCGCGATGCGTCCGGTGCGACGACGGTCACCGTGGGGCGCTTCTTCGCGCCGTTCGGAGTTCAGGAATGGCAATACGAACCCCGCGATGGGGTTCAGGTGGAGGCGCCGTGGGCGGGTGGGTCCGCCGCGCTGGCGATCCAGGGATCCAAGGATAGGCGCACTTCGGGCTATTTCCGGTACGGTCGCGATGTGGCGAAGGGCTGGAATGTCGGCGTGTCGGCGGCGGCGGGAGCGGGATTCTCGTACGGTTCGCGCCAGGATCGTGGCTACGGTGTCGATGTCACCGGCGCGACGGGTCGGGTTTCCACCCTGATCGAAGCCGATCGATTCACGGGTGCCGGCACCGCGTTCCGGTTCGCCATGGCCCGCGTCGTCTACGCGGTGGATCCGCGTTGGTCGCCGTTTGTATCCACGTATCGGTGGCGGGAGACGGGTTCCGACGTGCTCGGGTCGTGGAAGTCGACGATGGCGGGGGTTGCCTTCAAGATCGCGGAAGGTCTGGATGTGGAGGCCGCGGTCTCGCGCGCGGCCGGCCGCGATGTCCGCTGGTTCCAAATCCACTGGGCGTGGGAGCGATGAACCCGATGACGTCGATGCCGTTGGCGAGCGCGGACACCCCTAAAGTGGATCGGCGGGGTCTTTGGATCCTGGCCTCCGTTTATCTGGTCGGCATCGTCGTTTTTTGGGCAACGCTCCGCACCTTTCCGGGCGAGTCGAAGGCCCTCCATCAATTTCGGACCAATTTCTTCCCGGTCCCGTGGTACGTGCTCGGCGCCGTGGCGTGCTGGTGGCCCGTACGGCCGAACCCGGAGCTTCCCCGCGTTCGCCGGCCCATCGCCTCGATCCTGCTCGGCGTGGGCTCGCTCACGTTGGGGATCGCGGACGCGATCTGGACCTGGCTTGAATGGCGCGGCCTCGATCCCTACCCATCGTCGGCGGATTATTTCTACCTCGCCTACATTCCCATCGTGCTGCTCGCCGTGGTTTTGATGCCCACGCGGCCCATGCCCGGGGTCACCCGCACTCGGTTGGTGGTGGATGGCTTGATCCTGCTCGCGGCTTTGTTCGCGTTCAGTTGGTATTTCGTGCTCGGGCCCACGGTCCTGGGCCAGGATGCGGTCGGCCCGCTGGCGAAGGCGGTTGCGGTGGCGTACCCGTCGGGCGACCTGCTGCTTGCCGCCTGTCTGGTGTTCATCTTCCTGCGGGCCGGGGATCGCGGCGTGCTTCCGGTCCTGGGGCTGGTTGCGGGGGGAATCCTCGCGATAATGCTGGCGGACAGCGTCTTCCTGTACCTCTCGCTCAAAGGCAAGTACGAGAGCGGTCATCCGATCGACCCGCTTTGGACCGTTTCGGCGTTGCTGCTCTCGCTCGGAGGGCGCCATTTGGCGGCCGAAACGGCCGCTGGCCGGATTGCTCGGCAAGCAGAGCGGCGCGCGGACTATCGCGACACGGGGCGTCTTGCGGTGCTCAGGGCAACTTTGCCCTACCTGCTCTTGCCGATGGTGGGTTCGTTGGTGATGTGGGTGGCGACCGGCCCGGCGGGGCGCGGCCTGCTCTCCGTCGGTGTGTACGGATCCGCCGCATTGCTGGTGGCGTTGATCCTCATTCGCCAGTTCATGTTCATCGCGGAAAACCTGCGGCTCATGCAGCGGATTCAGGAGGACGGTTTGCAGCTGCGCCGTCTCAACGACGATCTTCGCTCCGCGCAAAGCGAACTGGTCCACAGCGCGAAAATGGCATCGCTGGGTACCCTCTCCGCCGGTGTCGCCCACGAACTCAATCAACCGCTCGCGATCGCGCGCGGCCTTGCGCAGCAATTGCTTGCCGAACCCGACCTTGGATCGTTCGTTCGCGAGGATCTGAAGTTGATCGAATCGCAGACCGGACGAATGATGCGCATCATCGCCCACCTGCGGACCTTTTGCCGCACCACCGGGCATGCGTTCGAGGAAACCTCCCTCAATCAAGTGGTGGAGGACAGTTTCACCTTGATTCGGGCGCAACTGCAATCCCGGGGCGTGACGCTCGATTGTCGGTACGACCCGTCCAACCCCCAGGTGATGGCCAACGCCAACGAACTGGAGCAGGTTTTCCTGAATCTGGTCAGCAACGCCAAGGATGCCTTGGAGCACGTCGCGGATCCCCGATTGCGGGTGGAGACGCGGGTGGAGGACGACAAGGTGGTCGTGGTGGTGTCCGACAACGGGCCCGGTTTCGCCGACGGGGTGCTGGAGCGACTCTTCGAACCGTTTTTCACCACGAAGGAAGTGGGGAAGGGAACGGGCCTCGGATTGTCGATCAGCCGCAATCTCGTGGAGAAGAATGGCGGTACGATGTCGGCACGCAACATGGGCGGAGCCGAGTTCACCGTGATGTTGCCGCTCGCAGCGCCGAAGGATGTCGCAACGGTGCCCGACGCCGTGATGGGCGCCGCGGCCTGAAGTTTCCCGCCGATCCGCCGATAATCTCCCCAGACCGATGGCCAACATACTTGTCGTAGATGATGAAGAAGCGCTGCGCATGCTGCTCCAGCGGCAGCTGCAACGCGCCGGCCACCAGGTGAACGGGTGCTCCGACGGCGTCGAGGCGCTTGTGGCCTTGGAGAACGGGCGCTACGATCTGGTGCTCTCGGACATGAAGATGCCCCGCCTCGACGGCATGGGGCTGATCCGGGCGGCCCGCGAGCGCGATATCAAGACCGATTTCATCTTCCTCACCGGACACGGATCGCTCGAAGGCGCCGTGGCCGCGTTCAAGGAAGGCAATGTCCGCGACTACCTGCTCAAGCCGCTCGAGGACATACAAACGCTCAATGTGGTGGTGGATCGCGCCTTGGAGCGCCAGCGGTTGGTTCGGCTCGCCGAAGAGGATGCGCTGACCGGACTGCTCAACTACCGCGGCATACACGAGCGCCTCGCGGTGGCGGTGGAGTCGAACCCGGATCAGTCCGTGGCCGTGGCGATGATCGATCTCGATCGCTTCAAATACCTCAACGATTTGTACGGTCATCCGTTCGGAGACGAGGTGCTGCGCAGCATCGCCGACCGCCTGCGGTCCCATTTCGGCCGCGACGCGTGGATCGGCCGGTGCGGGGGCGATGAATTCATGGTCGTGCTCGCCGATTCGTGCGGGCAATCCATGGCGACCACCGCGTGGGCGATCCTCGACGAGGCGAACCGGGTTCCGATAGCCACGCCCGACGGGAAACGTATTCCGCTTTCCCTGTGCTTCGGGATCGCCGACACCAACACCGTGGGGCGACATCCGGCCCGCATCCTCTCGGCCGCCGACGTTTCCCTCTATCAAGGCAAGGAGCGCGGGCGCGGTCACGTGACGGTGCATGGCAATCCGGCCCCGGGCCAAGCACCCGAACGGAATTCCGATCACCCGATCGCCGAGATTTTCGGGCGGCTCGACCGTGGAAGCCGGGACCATTCCAAGCAGATGGCCGGTATCGCCGTGCAACTCGCCACGCGCATGGGTCTGTCCGAGGACGCCTGCGACGCGCTCGAGGTGGCGGGGCTGCTCCACGACATTGGAAAGATCGCGATTCCCGATTCCCTGCTCATGAAGCCGGGCTCGCTCACTCCCGAGGAGTACGAAACCGTCAAGGAACACGTCGTCTACTCCGCCCGCATCGTCAAGGCGCTTCCGCAGATCGACCATATCGTGGCCGGCGTGGCGCACCATCACGAGCGATGGGACGGCAAGGGGTATCCCAACCGGTTGCGCGAAACGGAGATTCCGTTGCTTGCGCGCATCCTGTCGGTGGCCGACTCGTTCTCCGCGATGATCACCACCCGGCCCTACCGGCCTGGCATGACCATCGACGAAGCGTTGGCGGAGCTCGAGCGCAACGCCGGCACGCAGTTCGACCCGGAGGTCGTGGCGCATTTCACCGCGATGGTCCAAGCGAGCGGCGAGGACGAAATCCGCGCGGCCGTCTGATCGGTCAGCGGTCCGCGGTGGAGGATCCGCACCCGGGCCACGGCCCGACAGGCTCGTCGGGAAGCGTGCGGGAATGGGTTGCGGTTCGCACAACGCGGAATCCCCGGGCCCGGTAGTTCGCCAGCGCCGCCGGGTGGTCGAGCGAACAGGTCTCCACCTGGAGACGATTCGCCCCCGCCTCCCACGCGCGCCCGATCGCCGCGCGGAGCAGCGGCCCACCGAGTCCCCCGCGGTCGACATACGGCGGAAGCAACCCGAAATACGCGAGTTCGAGCACATCCCCGCCTTTCGGTTCCAGCTCGAAATAGCCCGCGATCGACCCCTCTTCCATCAGGAGCCAGGTCTCGAATCCCGGTGCCTGCACGCGGTCGCGCCACCAAGCGAACGTTCGTCCAAGTTGGTCCACCCAGTACCAGGCGCCGCCCACCGCGGTGTAGAGGAAACGGTTCACCTCGGGTTGCGGGGTCCGCATGCGCACCAGTGCGAACCCGTCCGGCAGCGGGCGATCCGTGTTGGGTGCTTCGGTCCGTTCGAGCTCCAGGTACGTAATTTCGACGATTTTCTCCACGATTTCCGGGTCCTCGGTTAGATCGATGGGGTGTGGTTCGACAGTGGAGGTGGAGCGAGGAGCGCGGGGCCGCCGCACCGGAATGGTTCGGTCGACCGGCCCCGCGGTTCGCCGATCACCACTTGTGGGCGAGTGCGAACCGCGGGTACGCGCCGGCGTTGCTGCTCCCCGAATGCGCGGTCAGGTAATGGTAGAAGAGGACGTCCCCGGCCTTTCCACCCGCTTCGATGCCTTCGCCCAGATTCAGTTCGGCGCGCAGCGCGATATCGAGCGGGGTCATCAATGCGAACCGCGCCGGGTCGGATTCCGCGAGCGCTTGGATCGCCTTGTGGGACCCCGGCCAGACCACCGTGCCTCCGCTGCGGGGCGCCACATCGTTGAGGTAGAGCAGCGACGCCATGCGCATGGGGCGCGGGAACACGCGGTACCCGTCATTGGGCAACGCATGGTCGATGTGCGGCGGTTGCGGCACCCAAGGACCGGGTGTGGGAAACGCGACGATGGCGAAGCCCGCGTTCGGAGGCGTCCACCCGGGCCGGGCTTCCTCGGAAAGGACGTCCACGAATTCCGCCATGTCGCGGGTGAAGCATCCGCGCACGGACACATCGTCGCAGCCCAGCGCCACGGTGCGCTCGGGCCAAGTCGCGCGTTCGGCGGGATCGGCGCCGATGGCTCGCCAGAGCGCCGCCTGCGCGAGGGAAGGGATACCGTCCGGAATGAGTCCGGAAACGAGCAGGAAGCCGTTTTCGTCGAAGGAACGAAGTTGTTGTGGAGTGGGAACCGCCATGCCGATATTCTAGCCCCTGCGGCCGGCCCGGTGCGCCGCCGCGCGGGACCCGCGACACCTACGGGGCGGGCTCCGTTCCGACGACGCGGTGGCCGGCGGCCTCGAGCGCCGATCGCGCGCTGGCGAGTCGATCCGCTTCGATAAGGATCCAATCCGTGTCGTGGGTGGACACCACGAAAACGGGAATGTGGTCGCGGGCCAGCGTAGCGCAGATGGAGGCGAGCACTCCCACCAAGCCCAGGTTCAGCACGCCCTCGATGCCCAGAGCGACCCGGTCGGTCACGTGGGGAATGTGCGTCGGCACGTGCGACTGTCCGCACACCACCGACACTTCGCCCGGTGTGCGCGCAATGTTCACGAATCCACCGCGTGCCCAATCGGGAAACGGTGCGTCGGGTGGGAGCCGCGCGATGGCGAGGCGCTCCGGGAGGACGCGAAACACGTATCCCGTCATGGGTGGGAGACCATGTGCGGCGCGATCACCGCGTCCAGCAGTCGGCCCGCCCCTTCCCGCACGACGTCCACGACCGGCAGTCCGGTGACCCGCGCGGCGTCCTCCAGTGCCCGTTCCGCAGCGCCGTGCTCGAGCCGGGACGTATCCAGCGCCACCGCCCGCACCCGGGCTTCGGGGAAAACGCCGCAGGCCGCCGCCACCGTCTCGTAAAGACCTGCGACTTGCGCGAGCGGGGGAATCTCCACCCACGGCGCGCGGGCGAGGGAGGTTTGTCCCGCCCGGTGGCAGAGGATCAGATCGGTGGGCATCGCGCCACGAAGCAGCGGGAGCCAGGCTGTGGACGCGGGATGGAGCACCGAACCTTGGCCCTCCACCCACACCAGGTCGACGTCCCTCCCCTGCTCCAGTGTTTCGCGCTCCACCGCGCCGGAGGCGAAATCGACGCGAACGGCATCGAGGGCGATTCCCCGTCCCGCGATGGCGATGCCGATTTGTCCGGTGGCAAGGAACGTCGAGCGCAGTTCGCGCTCCAGGGCCGCATGGTGGCAGGCGAGGGAGACCGTCATCTTGCCGATCGCCATGTCGGTGCCCACCGTCAGGATGCGCCGTGCGGCGAGCGTGCGCGCCGCGCCGGTGCCGTTGGCGAGTCCCGGCGGTTCGCGGCGCAGGTCCTGCAGGAATGCCCCGGGGGTCCGCGACGCTTCGAATTCGGGGTCTTCCGCGAACGATGCGTGCAGGCCGTTCACAATCGACATCCCGCAGCGCAATGCGTCGACGATCTCCGCCCGCCAATCCTCCGGGAGCACCCCCCCGGGAGGGGCGATCGCCGGGATCAGCACGTCGGCTCCGAGCGCCTTGGCCTCGGCGACGCTGGCCACGACGGGCACGGATCGGGGGATACCGGTGATCTCGGCGCTGTCCCGGCCCGCGTGGTCGCGATCGATCACCGCCGCGATGGGACCGATCCGCCATCGCAAAAGGCCATGGCCCATCTTGCCCGCGGAACCCGGACCGACCCGGAGATTGCCGTGCATCAACAAGGCCACGCGGTGGGTGTCGTTCAGCAACTGCGCACCCCAAGCCCCGGCCCGACGCCGGGCAACACCCTGCCATCGCTCCATTCGAGGCCGGTCCAAGGGTCTGCGATCAGATTCAGGTGGCTGTCGAGGTCGACATGATCGAAACTGGCGGCGATGTGGGCCCCGGCGGCAATGGCCAGCGACGATTCGCCCATGCAACCGATCATCGTGGAGAGGCCGCAGGCACGCGCCACCGCGAGCACGCGCAGCGCCTCGTCGATGCCGCCGGTCTTCATCAATTTGGTGTTGACTCCGTCGATCCACGGTGCGAACTTCGGGATATCGGCGGCTTGGTGGATCGACTCGTCGAGGAAAATCGGGATCGGGGACGGGCGCAGCGACTTCAGGATGTCCTCGTTGCCCGGGGCGATCGGTTGCTCGACATAATCGCAGTCGTGGTCGGCGAGGAACGCGATCATCATGCGGGCGTCGTCGGCGCTCCATCCTCCGTTGGCGTCCACGCGCAGCCGTGCCCCCGGTCCCGCGGCGGCCCGGACGGCCAGATACTGGGCTTGGTCGTGGTCGATCCCGTCCGGACTTCCCAGTTTGATTTTGAGGCAACGCGACCCGGTGCGCTCGATCCAATCGCGGGCCACTTCGGCGGCGCGTTCCGGCGGGTTGATTCCCACCGTGACCGAGGTTTTCGCCATACGGGATCGGTCGATGCCCAGCAGGCGCCAGACGGGCAAACCCGCACGTTTTCCCAGCCAGTCCCAGCACGCCGATTCGAGCGCGCAGGCGGCCGCGGTGCCGCCCGGCCCGCCGATGCCGTCCCGGGCGGCGGGGTCGTCGCGGACGATCCCGGCGATGCGCTGGCGCTCCCAAGGACCCAGGGGTTCGAGTTTTTGCGCCCAACGTTCGATCGCCGCCAGCGTGTGCTCCGCAGTGTCGCCGGTGACCGCGTTCGGGGCCATTTCGCCGTCGCCGCGGATTCCGTCGTGCTCGACGGTCACGATCACGTTTTCCGTGGCCGCGCTGGTGCCGCGGTGGATGGTGAGGGGAATGCGCTTCGTCAGGGGAAGGCGCCGGGCGAGGACACGCATGGGAGAGCGTACCGCCGGGCGCGCGTTCCGGGCAACCGCCGCCTACACCGTGGTTTTGGGAGGATTGCGTCCGATGACCGGGTATTGCTCGTAATCGAGGATGGTGCCGGAGATGCGCGGGGCGCGGTCCGAAAGGAGGAAGCAGGCCGTGGATGCGATTTCATCGGGGTCGATCAGCGCGCCGCTGGGGGCGGTGTCGATGGGCAGTCGCGACGGCCAATCTTCGGGCAATCCTTCCCCACGTTTGATCCGCACTTCGTTTTCGGTCAGCACCCAGCCGGGATTGATTTGGTTGACGCGGATTCCGCGCGCGCCGAGCGCGTCGCCGAGGTTGCGGGTCAGCGTGAGCAGGGCACCCTTGCTGACGGCGTAGCTGAAGAGGTTTCGCTCGCCGCACCACGCGTTGACGGAGCCGATGTTGACCACGCGCCCGCCGCCCTGCGCCTCCATATGGGGCGCGGCGGCTTGGATGAGCAGGAACGGAGCACGAACATTGACGGCGATTTGGTGGTCGAATTGGGCGACTGTGGCCGATTCGAGCGTGGAACGGCCGGTGTCGGCGGCGTTGTTCACCAAACCATCGATGCGTCCGCACTGCGCCACGGTGGATGCCACGAGCCGCGCGGGCACGTCGGGGTCGGCGAGATCGCCCGCCACCCATCCGGCGGCGCCGAGTTCCGCGCAGGTCGCCTCCGCCGGTTCCGCGTCGGGTCCGTGCACCACCGGCCGGCCGCCGCAGGCGATCAGGCGCTTCGCCGTGGCCTTGCCGATTCCCGAGACCGACCCGGTGATCAGCACCACCATGCCGTCGCAGTTCATCGTCCGGTGCTCCCGTACGCGTGCACTTTGTCGCAGATCAGGCGCAGGCTCGATTCGAGGTCGCCGGTCGCCGTCTTGAACGCGTCCGCGTCGATGGCCAGCGGAGCGCCGAGCACGACGAGCGGGGCGCCATATTCGGGGGTGGCGATCGCCTGTTCGAGCGTGAGTCCGCCCACGGCTTGGACCGGAACCGAGACCGCGGCGACCACTTCCCGAAACTGGTCGAGCGGCGAGGGCATGTGCTCGCCGCGGGCCGCGATTCCG
>JBJTRZ010000452.1:0-8690 GCA_046076415.1 Armatimonadota bacterium | reverse complement strand
CGATGAGGGTGAAGGCGCGGTGATGACGCATATCCCAGTCTATTGCAATTTGCCTGCCGCGGCCGGTGCGACCCGGCCGTCGGGGTTGGAGGGCAAATCGGACGGGGAAATCCCGGGGGAAAACAGCGACGCCCCCGGGAGGCTCGTCCGGGGGCGTCGCCGATCGCCTGCCGCGATCGTCAGTGGTCGTGGTGCCACTCCAGCGGAGGCAAGTTGTCGCGGTTGTGCATCCCGATGCCGAACGGCCCCGGTTGCAGGGTTTGGGTGAAGCGGTGGAACTTGGCGTGGCCATCGCCGAAAACGTAGTTGGAGCCGAGTTGGTGCCGCCCCAAGTTGCGCGGGTCCGGAGTGACCGAATCCACCGCGAATCCCGAACCATCGATCTGACCGCGTTCCCACACCACATGGTCCGGATCGTGTTCCTCGTCCTCGGTGTCGTGCTCCTCGATCCAGGGATGGTAGTCGAACGCGGCGAAATCGGCCCGCCGTTCGGAGACAACGATCTGTTCGGCCGGTGCGGAAATGGCCGCGTAGGCGATGGAGTGCGCGAAGAAGCCGTTGATCAGGTAGTCGGTGCGCACCGTGCTCCACAGCGACGCGTTCAACGGCTCCGCGAACAATGTGGGCAGGGTGGAGCCCACCGACGGGCAGCGGAACACGCCGTCGTTCTTGATGTAGGGCTGCAGCGGCCCGTACCAGGGGTACAGATTCGCCGCATCCTCCGAGTCGTGGTCCGCCGTCGGCGAGTATTCATCGTAATCCTGCGCGTACATCATCAATGCAACCCCGATCTGGCGGCAATTGGAGAGGCAGGAAATCGATCGGGCTTTTTCCCGGGCTTGGGCGAAAACGGGGAAAAGAATGGCGGCGAGAATGGCGATGATGGCAATGACGACGAGCAGCTCGATGAGCGTGAAGGCGCGCTTGCGCATGGAACGATCCTTTCGGCGAGGACGAACCGGCGGGGTGCCGGGCGTGGCGACGGAGCAGGCCCCGCGACCGCGCGGGTAACGTCAGGCGAAAAGGACCGGCGGCGCCCGGAGCGGCGGGAGCAAAACCCGCGTGGGCGCAACGAAGCGAAGGCCATTTTCGGGAAGCGGCCCTGCCAGCGCGATGGTTCCGGGCGGGAAACAGGAAGTCGCTCCGGATCCGGGCGTTGCCAAGGGCTCGCCGACGGCGGCGCAGGCGAGGCAGTGGCCATCGACACCCGCCGCCATGGTGGCATGCTGCGCGACATGCGCCGCCCGAACCACGGCCGTTCCCACCGTCGCCCATGCCATCAGCAGGGCGAGGAAAGGAACGAGGTTCCGCAAGCGACGCACGACCCCATTGTGGCACCGGAAACCTCCATATGCAACATGGTTGCGTTACCGGATTCTTGTTTTGATCGTCCGTTCGTCCGGTACCATCCCAATCATGGATCCCGCCCCCTCCCTCGCCGACCACGCGATCGCCCGACGGTTCCGACAGATCGCCGACATCCTCGAGATCCAAGGGGAGAATCCGTTCAAGGTGCGCGCCTACCGGACCGCGGCGGACACAATCGACCAACTGGAGGATCCGCTCGTCGACATCGATGGGCGCGGAGCCCTCGGAGACCTGTCCGGATTTGGTCCCGCGATCGTGGCCAAAACCCGGGATTTCCTCGCCACGGGAACCACGGCGCTGTGGGAGCGCGTCAAGGATGCGGTGCCACCCGGGGTCGTGGCCCTCGCCGGAGTGCCCGGCGTCGGGCCCAAGGCGGCCAAACTCCTGCACGAGTCCCTCGGCGTGGATTCGATCGAAGCGGCGGATGCGGCGGCCGCGGAGGGGCGGATTCAAGCGCTGCCCGGCTACGGCGCCGCCAAGGAAGCGGCGCTTCGGGAGCGCATCGCGGCATGGAAACGGTTGAGCGCCCGGATTCCCCGGTGGCGCGCCCTGCCGCTGGCCGAGTCGCTTGCGGCGGACCTGCGGCGACGGTCGGGCGATGAATCGGTGGCGGTGGCGGGGGACTTGCGCGCGGGACGTTGCGAAGTGGAATGCATCGAAATCGAGGCATCGGATCCGGGGGCGCATGCCGACTTCCCCTCGGATATCGATGGGATTCCGGTCCGCGTCGTCGCCGCGCAGGATGCTTTTCCCGGGGTCCCATGGGAGATCCGCCACTTGCCCGATCGGGTCGAGGAAGTGCGGTCCGGCACCCTTCGCCTGATCGAGGAATCGGACTTCCGCGCCCAACTCCACGAGCACACCACGTGGTCCGACGGCAAGGCCTCGATCGTCGAGATGGCCGAAGCCGCCCTGTCGCGCGGGTACAGCCACCTTGCCATCACCGATCACTCGCGCTCGTTGGTGGTCGCCAACGGCCTTTCCCGGGAACGTTTGCTGGCCCAACTCGACGAAATCGATGCGGCGCGCGCCGCGTTCGCCGCCCGGGGACTCGCGCTTCTCTCCGGGCTCGAGGCGGATATCCTCGCCGACGGGTCGCTGGACATGGACGACGATGTGTTGGACCGCCTCGACATCGTGGTCGCCAGCGTCCATATCCGGCACAAGGAGGACCGCGATGCGATGACGGCGCGCATCGCCACCGCCCTCGCCAACCCGCGGTGCGATATCCTCGGGCATCCTTCCGGCCGGCTGCTCGGGCGCCGGGAAGCGTATCCGGTGGATATGGACGCGGTGATCCAAGCAGCGGTCCGCCACGGCAAGGCGCTGGAGATCAACGCATCGCCGGAGCGGATGGACCTCGACGACCACTGGGTGGCGCGCGGCCGGGAAGCCGGCGCCGTGTTCTCGGTCAACTCCGATGCCCATTCGACCGCGGGGCTGGGCCTCCTGCCGTGGGGCCTGTGCATGGCGCGCCGCGGCGGCCTCGCGGCTTCCGATGTGATCAACACCTGGCCGCTCGAACGACTGCGGGCATGGACCGCCGCCCATCGCGCGGGAGGCACCGGATGAAACCGGAATCCATGGCGCCGTCCGAATCGAATTCCGTCCGTATCAAACGGCGCCTTCCCCTGATCGCACTGGTCGTCGGCCTCGCCCTGGCATCGGCGTTGCCCGGACTCTCCGGAAACGGATCCTGCACCGAGTGCACGCCGATTTCCTGTCCGCCCTCCGCCGGCCCGGCACCCTTGGTACCGAAAAAGCAGGACGGCCTCGGCGAAGCGCCGAGGCCGTCCCGTCCCACGATCGCGCGCCGCTAGTTCGAGCCGGCGCTCACCACCGGCTGGCTCGGCCGGTCGGAGCACAGCACGACGAGCAGATTCCCCACCATCTGGGCCTTGCGCTCCTCGTCGAGCTCCACGATGCCCTCCTCCTTGAGCTTGGTGAGGGCCAGATCCACCATCCCCACGGCCCCTTCGACGATCAAGGTGCGGGCCGCCACGATCGCCGAGGCCTGTTGTCGTTGCAACATCGCCGCGGCGATCTCGGGCGCGTAGGCCAGATGGCTGATGCGCGCCTCCACCACTTCGACTCCGGCTTTGGCCAACCGATCGCGGAGCGCCTGCTCGAGCGTGGTCGATACCTCCGCCGTATGGGTCGAGAGCGAATGTTCGGCGGGTTTGTGCGCGTCGTAGGGGTACTGCACCGCCACATTGCGCAGGGCGGCCTCGCTCTGCACCTGAACGTAGCGCACGTAGTCCTCGACCTCGAAGAGGGCTTCCGCCGGGTCCACCACCTTCCACACCACGATCGCGCCGATCTCGATCGGGTTGGAATGGGAATCGTTGACCTTCAGCTTGGTCGTTTCGAAGTTGCGTGCCCGCAGCGACACGGTGCGCTTCGAAGTGAACGGATTCACGTACCAGAACCCGTCGCGCGACAGCGTGCCCAGATACCTTCCGAACAACACCAGCACCCGCGATTCGTTGGGGTTGACGACCACGAGCCCGCCGAGGAGCACGAAGGCGAGCACGAACCAGGCCGGGGCGATCGGCGCGAACGGCAGCCCCATCGCGCCAAAGGCGATCCCGAGGGCGATCAGCCCGAGGAATAGCACGATACCCAGAAACCCGGGCAGCGGGCGGTATTCGACCTGCTTGTATTGCGACGGAGTCGGGGATTGGACTTGCATGGCGGACCTTCCTGCGGGAACGGAAAATGGCGGGCGCGTGGGCACGCCGCGCTTCCATCGTACGACACGCATCGGGGGCGGCGGGTTGCACACCCTCCGCCCCCGAGGATCGCCGACCGCCGCGCTTGGCTCAGGCCTTGGCGGGGCTGGGCTCGGCCGCCTCGAGCGCACGGCGTCGGTACGCCACCAAACCCCCCAGCGTGTAGAGCAACGTGCCCAGCCAGACCAACCAGATGAACGGCTTGGTGGACAGATCCACGAAGACCACCTCTTGGGTGTCGGGCGCGTTGTAGGTCTCGAAACGCAACGTTTGGTAGGTGGTGAGTCCCTGCATTTGATCGAGACGTTGCTTGAGCGAGACGCTGGGCATCAGGGCCTGCTGGAACGCCGGCGTGCCGGGCTGGCCCTTGGTCTTCGCCTCCGCCACGGCTTGTTGCCACATGCCTTCGACTTCCTCGATCTGGCGCGCCGTGGGTGGGGGCACGAACCGCAGGATGGTGCGGCTGCCCTCCGGGCCGGGAATTTCGGCGACGACCGAATACTCGCCCGCCTTGGGCACGATGCGGATCGCCGGGATCACGACTTTCTCGGAATCGCGATACCGGACGGTGGCCACGGCCTTGATCTGGAATTCGGTGAGTTTCTCGAACTCGGCGCGGCCCTTGCGGAACGCCTCCCGGGCATTGTCGTCGAAACCAACGTCCTCGAGCGTGAACGAGTAATCCCCGAAGATCTTCGTTTCCCCGCGGCGCAGGGAGAACTGGTTGTTGGGAGTGGACGCCCGATCGGGGTCGTCCATGATCTCCTCCTGCTCGCCGCCCAGCGCCAGGTAGACATCGCCGTACCATTGCCGGTGGATCGCCGGCGGATTGGCGAAGAGGGTGTCCTTGCCCTCCCAGTTCGCGAAGTAGTAGCGCGGATTCGCTTCCCAAGAGCGGCCCCCGGTTTCCACCTTGATGCGCAGCGCGTTGTCGCGCTCGAACGGATGGGCGGTGCTGCCGAGGTAGGTCAGGGTGCTTCCGCCGACCACCTTCGGTTCGCCTTTCACCAGGGGAATGGCTTCCTGCTGCGTCGAGAACGCGACCAGCACGGCGACTCCGGCGAGGGTCATGCCGGCGCCCATGTGCGCGACGAATCCCCCGAGGGTCTTCCGGCCGCCGGAACTGCGCAGGCGCGGCCAGACCAACCACGCGTTGGCGAGCGTCGTGAACATGGACGTGGCGAACAGGAGCACCATCCACGGCTTGCGAACGCCGAGTTTCCACGCGAAGCCGGTCATGGCGATGGTGGCCACGATGGCGACGATGTACGGGGGCCACAGGCGTTTGAGCGCATCTCCGGCATCGCCGGTCTTCCACGCCAGATAGGGGGTGATCGCCATCAGCACGGCCATGATCAAGCCCAGCGGATATCCGATCTGATTGTAATAGTCGGCCTGGAGCGCGGCGCCTTTCGGAAGCCAGAGTTTGGACAGCAGCGGAGCCGACATTCCGAGCGTGACGCCGAGGCCCATCAGCGACATGAGCAGCGCGGACGCGACGAATCCCGCTTCCCGGCTCACCGGGGCGGGTATTGCCCGATCGCGCGGAATCGATCGCCAGCGCATGGCCAAAAGGACCAGCGGCGCGCCGACCACCACGATGATGGCACCGAGCATCACCTTGTAGCCATCCGGTCCGAGCGAGGAGAACGAATGGACCGAGAAATCCGAGAGGACTCCAGTACGCGTCAGGAACGTTCCGTAGTTCATCGCCGCGAACGGAAGCACGCCGATCAGGAGGTTGCCGATGCGAAACCCGCCGTTGCGACGCTGCACCGCAAAGCCGTGCAGCAGGGCCGTGAGGAAGAGCCACGGCACCAGCGACGTGTTCTCCACCGGGTCCCAGGCCCAGAAGCCACCCCAGCCCAAGGTCTCGTACGCCCAGTAACCCCCGAGGGAAAGGCCGAAGCCGAGCGTCGCGAACGAAAACAAGGTCCACGGGAAGGCCGATTTCACCCAACCATCCCAGTCCTTGTGCAGCAGGGCGTGCACGGTCCAGACGGCGGGAAGCGCGGTCGACGCGAATCCGAGGAACAGGATCGGGGGATGGATGACCATCCACGGGTTCTGCAGCAGGGGATTCAGGCCTTTTCCATCGAGGGGGATCGGTCCATCGACGGGGCGGAACGGGCTCTTCAGCAATAGCAAACCGAGCAGGTAGGCTTGGATGACGCCATAAACCGGCCAAACCCAGGCGGTTCGATCGCCCGACCTTCGGGAAAGCACCCAGCCGAGGACCGCGGTCCAGAACGCCCACAGCAGGATGGAGCCCTCTTGACCTCCCCAAAAGGCCGCGATCAAGTAGCGGGTCGCGGAAGCTTTCGACGAGTATTCGGCGACGTAGTGGTATTCGAACCGATGGGATCCGATCAGGTTCATCAGCCACGCGGAGGCGCCGAGGATGCCCAGCGCACCCGCCACGACCGCGCGGCCCGCCCACGGACGCAGGCGCTCACGGCCTTTGCTTCGGGAAACGGTGTAGAGGACGTTGGCGAGCACGGTGGCCGTCAACGCGAAAACGAGGAGTCCGTTGCCAAGCGACATAGTAGGGTTCCTGCACCGCGCCGGTGCCCGTCGAACGTCGGCCTCCGGGGCCGATCGACGTCAACCTCCGTAGGTTTTTGTCTCGGTGCCTTGATACTTCGAGGGGCACTTGACGAGGAGTTTGTCGGCGTGGAAGGCGCCGTCCTCGTACCGCCCGATGGCGGTAATCTCGATGGCCATCATGAAGTTGGCCGGTTTGGTGTGTCCGAACACGACCGGCATCCGCGAGCCGGTCGTCTTTTCGATGAGCGTGAAGTGCAGTCCGCCTTCGACGAGTTCGACGCTGGTCTTGTCGAGGGCGCCCATCACCTGGACCGTTCCCTTGGCGGCGCGCGCCTCGGCGAAGGGAAGGTAGGGGGTGAGGTTGCGCACGAACGCGGCTCCACCGAAGACGAGCGCCGCGGCGATGACCACGAGGCCGACCACCGGCCCTGCCTTGAACTTCACGAGACGTCCTCCCGCAGGGCCGCGAGGCGCTTCTCCAGCGCCGCGATCTTGCGCTCCAGTGCGGCGACATAGGCGAAAACACCGCCGAGCACGAGCAAGGCGACCAGCAACAACGGCAGCATCGTATTCATGCGGCGGATTCCTCAAGCGACTCGATTCCCAGCCGCAACCGTTCCCCGCGCACCGCGAGACGTTGGATCCACAGGGTGAGCATCAGCAGCCCGAGCGACGTTGGGTAAATGCCCAGGCGGTACCACTTGTCGAACGACGCCACCTTGGGATGGAGCGACTGGTCGATGAAGAACCGCGGGATGACGTAGCCGAGCGTGGGGGTGAGCACGGACGCGAAGAGCACGTAGACCGCCGCGATCGCCGCGCGCTTGTCGGGGTCGTCGACGCTGGCGCGGAGCAGGAAATAGGCGGCGTACACGAGCAGCAGCGCGGCGACACAAGTCTGGCGGGGGTCCCAGTTCCAGTACGAGCCCCATTGCTCCTTGGCGAAAACCGATCCCGTGGCGGTGGTGAGGAACGCGTACAACGCGGCGAGTTGCGCGGCGACCACCGACCGTGCGTCGTCGAGCAGATTCCGCCCGCGCAGATAACGGATGCCGTACCAGCCGGCCCCGAACGCGAGTATGCACGCGATGTAGGCGTTGGGCAGGTGCAGGGTGATCATCCGCGCCAGTTCCGGGTTGGGAAAGCCCGCTCCGGCGGGCAGGCGCAGGAAAATGTAGGCGAGTTCGAGCCCGAGCGCGAGCAGGACGAAAATGCGTGCGGGCAGGCCCATGGCAACCCGAAGTATACCATCGGGGCCCCTCGGGAATCTCCGCGTCAGTCGTTCCAGATGTGCTCGAACAGGAGGAGCGCCGCGGTGATCGCGATGGCGTCGTAGCTGGCCAATTGCACGATTCCGCCCGCGGACGTCGCCCAGAAATCCGCATCCAGGGTCGACCGGTAGCCGATCGCGCGCAGCGTCGCGTCGACGCCCGAGGCGAATTGGGGGAGCAGCACCGGAAAGGACAGCGCCGCCAGCAGGCCACCGCGAGCCGATGTCTGGGCGACGACCGCTCCCGTGAACGAGAAAACGGCGGAAACGCCGGTGCAACCGAGTCCGATCGCCAGCGCGAGCGGAAAGGGATGCCGCACCTCGATCCCGAGTATCTGGAAGAGGATCGGCGCGGTGACCGCCGCGAGCAGGAGGATCTGCAGGGTGTTCGCCAGGAACTTGCCGGTCCAGATCGCCGTGGGACGTCCGTGCAGGCGCAGCGCGACCGCGGTTCCACGCTCCTCCTCCACCAGGAAGGCGCGGCCAAGGCCGGTGGCCGCGGTGAAGAGCACCATGAGCCACAGCAAGGCGGCGGCGATTTGCGTATTGATCTCCACCCGATCGTCGGGCCGCGGGGAGAGGCGGGCGAACGCCAAGCCGACCAGGGCGAGCGCGCCGGCCACGAAGAGTCCGAGCGACGCCGCGGCGACCCGGGTCCGCCATTCGGACCGGGCCTCCTTGGCGAGGACGGCGCCGGTTTCAGCCAGCCAGGACAATGGTCCGATCCCCCCAGGCCGCCTCGCGCGCGTCGTTGGTGGCCAGCAGCACCAGAT
>JBJTRZ010000451.1:0-7678 GCA_046076415.1 Armatimonadota bacterium | reverse complement strand
TTCGCCTTCGTGGGCGACGCGTCGGTGGTTGCCCCGACGATGCGCACATCGCGAAAACCCCGGTCCGTCAGACGCCCGGAAACCTCCTGCGCCGACGCGGCATCCATGGCCCCGCGCAGGGTCCGCCCGGCGGTGTCGACCGCCTCGTACCTCCAGAGGGCCATCTCGCGATTATACCAATCGGTACAATGCCGCATGGACAACCTGTCGGCACTGGTGAGCGCCGCGCGCGAGGAGCTCGAGGTCAAGCACTCCGCCCGCGAAGTCGCGCTGGCCCACGGACGAACGTTGGTGCGGACCTGCGCGAACGCGATCCGGGCGATGCATCGGGGAGAACTCGACGCCGCCGGATCCGCCGTGGACGGCGCCCGAGCCGAAGCGTCGCGCGTCCGCGATGCGCTCGCCGACCATCCCGACCTGCTCCACGCCGGCTACGTTCAGGATGCGCACAAGGAACTCGCCGAAGCCGCCTGCCTGCTGGCGATGCTCCGCGGCGACGACCTCCCTTCTCCGGCGTTTCTGGGCATCGCGGTGCCCGCATGGTGCAACGGGCTCGCCGAAGCCGCCTCCGAGGGGCGCCGGCACGCCCTCGACCGCCTGCGTCGCGACGACCTCGACGGTGCCGAACGGATGCTTGGGCGCATGGACGACATCCTGTCCGAATTGACCACGATCGATTTCCCGGACGCGGTCACCGACGGCCTCCGCCGAACCTGCGACGCATTGCGCGCCGTGGTGGAGCGCACCCGCGGGGATGTGACCCTCGCGGCGGTGCAGACCCGGACACGCCATGCGCTGGAAGGGCGCGGAACCCCGGGCGCCACCCACGGTTGATTCCCCGACCTCGGCGCTCCCGCGGCCGTCGCTTCGCGGGCGTCAGAACAAACCGGCCTCCTTCATCGACATCCACCCCGAATCGCCGAGCACCACGTGGTCCATCACCGGAATTCCCACGAGCTCTCCCGCCGATACCAATCGTTTCGTGACCTGAATGTCCTCCGGAGAGGGCGCGGGATCTCCGGAAGGGTGGTTGTGCGCGACCACCAAGGCCGCCGCACCATGCCGGATCGCGGGTGCGAAAACTTCCCGCGGGTGCACGATTGCGCTGGTCAAGTCGCCGACGGAAACGGTCTGGCGCGCGATCACTCCGTTGCGCGTGTCGAGCAGCACCGCCATGAAATGCTCCTTGCGTTCGGTGCGCAGCTCGGGCCCCAGGAGCTCCCAAATGTCGCGCGGGCCGCGAATCCGCGTGCGCCCCGCGGGCTGCGTGGCATTGGAGCGACGGCCGAGTTCGATCACCGCCTGCAGCTGGGCCGCCTTCGCCGGACCAATGCCGCGCACCGCCGAGAGCTCCGCGAGCGTGGCGCCCGACAGTTCGCGAACCCCGCCGACCCGCCGCAGCAAGCCCTCGGCCACATCGAGCGCACCGTCGCCCTCGGTTCCGGTCCGCAGGATAACGGCGAGCAGTTCGGCGGAGGACAGCGCGCCCGCACCGTAGCGCGCGAGACGCTCTCGAGGCCGTTCATCGGGAGGCAGTTCGCGCAGGCGCGAAGGCAAGGAAACTTCCATGCCTTCCCCAACGCGCGCAGCCGCCCCCTCTCACACCCCCGCTCCCACGAAAATCAAACGCGGAACACGGCGCCGTCGAACGCCACGCGTATTCCGTGGGGCAGGAACGCGTCGACCAATTCCTCGTGCAGCAACCCGCCGTTGTGGGAGAAATGGGTTGCGATCAGCACCGTTTCATCGTCCACCACCCCTGCCTCCCGCAGGCGCCTCGCCTCGACGATCACGCCGTCGACCCCCAAGTGGCCGCGGTTCGAACTGGCCTGACCGCCGTACGTGCAGTCGAAGACCGCCATGTCCACCCGGCCGGCCGCGGCGAGCGCGCGGACCGTTTCCTCCGGATAGATGCCCGAATCGTGCCCCCAAAACACCGTTTTGCCATCGCACCCACGGGTGATCCGCAGCACGAAGGCTCCTTCGACGTGATCCGCCGGCAAGGGAAGCAGGGTGTCGCCTGCCTCGGTCGAAACGGATTCGAAGGGCTGCATCGCCGGGCGCAGGTCCAGATTGAGGTGCTCCGGGCGAGGCCAAGCCGCCCGGATCAGGTCGTGCACCACCGAGTTGCCGTACACCGCGATCGGGGTGGACGGCGGGGTATTGGTGAACGGCGATCGGGTCCACTCGAGTTCGGTGGGCACGATGTGGTCGGAGTGCTGGTGCGTGAACACCAATGTCCGCACGTCGGCGAGATCCCGACCGGTGCGCTGCATTTGGGAAACCGTGTCGGCGGAAAAGTCGATCTTGAAATCGTGATCGATCATTGCGCCGGCGCGTCCCCTCAGGTTGGGACCACCGCGGCGACGGGCTTCGACGCAGGCCGGGCAACGACAAAACGGGGCCGGCCAACCTTCCGCGGCGGCGGTCCCGAAGAACGTGACTTCCATGCGGGCATCCTAGCAGGGTTTTCCCCCGGTTTTCCCCGAGTTGCCCACGGATTTCCGGGGAGAAGGCGCCGTGCGCGCCGGTACCATGGGACATGCGCATGGACGATTCGCACATCGACAGGGCACTGGCCCGGATTCCCGAATGGCGGAAAACCGGAGACGTCATCGAGCGCACCTACGCCTTCGCATCGTTTGTCGAAGCCGTCGCGTTCGTGGCCAGCGTCGCCGACGTGGCCGAGGCGGCCAACCACCATCCCGACATCGACATCCGCTATCGCCGCGTGCGCTTGGCGCTGGTCACCCACGATGCCGGCGGATTGACGTTGCTGGATTTCAGCCTCGCGGAGCGCTGCGACGCGCTTGCGCAATCGTTTGCTTGATCCCGGCTTCACAGGCGCCACGGACAACCCGGCTATACTGGACGCGAAATGTTTCGGACGTCCAGCCCCAACGCCCCCGCCGAGCGCCCCGTGCGCCATGTGGTGATCGTCAGTTTCGATGGTGGAAAGCCCGAGGTGATGCGCTCCTGCCGCATGCCCCACCTCGATCGCCTTCGCGCGGAGGGCGCCGGCACGTGGCAGGCGCGCACCGTCTATCCGTCGATCACTCTGGTGTCGCACACGGCGATGCTCACGGGCGTGGGGCCGGTCAAACACGGGATCACCTGGAACGAATACCAGCCCGAAAAGGGCCTGTTGAAGGTGCCGACGATCTTCGAGATCGCGAAGAAGTCCAACAAGAAATGGGTCACCGGGATCTTCGCCGGCAAGGAAAAATTCGCGACGTTCCTCAAATCGGGCGTGCTCGACGCGTTTTCATGCCCGGACTTCCATGCGGACATCGTTTCCAGGGGGGCGGCGGACTTTATCCGGCGGCGCAAACCCACGCTCACGATGGTGCATTTCGCCGATACCGATGGCGCGGGGCACGATGTGGGATGGGGTAGCGACGCGCAGCGGCGCGCGTTCGAGGATTGCGATCGGGCGCTCGGCCGGGTCGTGGATGCCGTTCACCGCGCCGGAATCGCCGAGCATACCGTCGTGATTGTTTCCGCCGACCACGGCGGACACAAGAAAACGCACGGATCGCTGCTCGCCGACGACATGACGATACCGTGGTGGACGTGGGGCGCGACCGTGCGCAGGGGCACGGAGCTGCGTGGACCGGTCGCGACCTACGATACGGCCGCCACCGCGCTTTGGCTGCTCGGGGTTCCCGTCCCCTCCCACTTCGACGGCCAGCCGGTGCGGGAAGCCTACGACGCGGTCTGATCGCCCTCCGCGCGTTCCCAATCCGAGCCCTCGAACGTGATGATCTCCACGGATTGGCCGCCCGGCCCTTCGAGGTAGAACGATCGCGTGCCGTCCCGATGGCCGCGGATTTCCTTGCCGTGGCGCACCGCGAGCTCCTCGAGTTCGGCGGTGGAAACGCGCCAGGCCAAGTGGTCGGGATGCTGGTCGCGCACGACGAACGCGAGTTTGACGCCGGCGGCCTCCACGAACGCCCACGTGGCGTCCTGATGCAGGACCCTAGCGCCGGGCACGAGGCCCACGTAGAAGGCAACCGCCTCGGCGATATCCGGCACCACCCGGGCGATATGGTCGAACGCGAAGGACATGAACGATTGTACCGACGCGCACGGGCGAAAGGTTTCGGGGCAAAATGTCCGACAATTCCTTCATGGACCATCGCGCCTTGACGGCCCTCGCCCTGGTCGCCGCCGGATGCCGGGTCGCGCGGGAGCCGGAACGCGACCCCGACGGTGCGGTGCCCGTGCGCATCGACCTCGGCGCGAAAGGACGCCCGATCGATCCGCGCATCTACGGGGCGGCCTACGCCGGCGCGGCCGGTGGCGCGGTCCGCTGCCCGCTCAATCGCTTCGGCGGGAACAACATCACCCGCTACAACTGGCGCGAGAACGCCGACAACAAAGGCGCCGATTGGTTTTTCGAAAGCATCGGTTACCCGGATCCCACGCCGGGCGGTCAGGCGCGGGAGTTCGTTGCCGGATCGCGCAAGGCCGGATCGGCCCCGATGATCACCGTTCCCATGATCGGCTGGACGGCCCGCCTTGGCCCCAAGCGCTCCCGCACCTGGAGCTATTCCGTCCGCAAATACGGAAAGCAGGAAAAGGTCGATCCCGAAGGCTGGTCCGATTGCGGAAACGGCAAACGTCCGGACGGCAAGGACATTGCCGGAAACGATCCCAACGACGCGAATCGTGCGGTGGATGAAACGTTCTACCGGCCGTGGGTGGAGGCGCTGACCCGCGAATTCGGGTCCATCGAATACTGGCTCCTCGACAACGAACCCGGTCTATGGCACTCCACCCACCGGGACGTCCTGCCGGAGGGCGTGCGCGCGGGCGACCTGCTGAACCGCATGCTGCGTACGGCGCGCATGATCAAATCCGTGGACCCCAAGGCCAAGGTGTGCGGCTTCGAGGAATGGGGCTGGACGGGCTATCGGTACAGTGGGCACGATGCCCGAATCGGGGCGCGCGACGGTTGGGGCAACTTCCTGAGCCCCTTGCCGGACCGCAAGTTGATGGGCGGGGAGGATATCACGCCCTGGCTGCTGCGCCGCATGCACGAGGAAGGGCGAAAGGAAGGACGTCGCCTGCTCGACGTCTTCACTCTCCACTACTACCCCCAAGGGGGCGAGTTTGGCGGGGGCACCGACACGGCGACCTGCCTTCGGCGCAACCGTTCGACCCGGTCGCTCTGGGACCCCGACTATCGCGACGAGACCTGGATCAACGACCGGGTGCGGCTGATTCCGCGCATGCGCGAGTGGGTCCAGCGAAACCATCCCGGCATCCCGATGGGCATCACCGAGTACAACTGGGGAGCGGAAACCCATATCAACGGCGCAACGGCGCAGGCGGACGTTTTGGGGATTTTCGGGCGCGAGGGATTGGACCTGGCGGCGCGGTGGGCGCATCCGGATGCCAAGACCCCCACGCACAAGGTTTTTGAATTGTTCCGGAGCGTCGACGACGGCAAACGCGGATTTGGCGACCGTTCGATCCCGTGCGTCGTGCCGGACTGCGACGACGTTTCGGCGTTCGCGGCAATCGATTCCCAGGACGGGGCGCTGACCGTGGTCGTCGTGGCCAAGGCGCTCGAGGGGTCGCGCACGGTTCGACTCGACATTCCCGGATTCCGGTCGGCCGGAACCGCGGCGGCATGGCAGGTGAACTCCGAAAACCGTATCGTTCGGCTGCCCGCGGGCAAGGACCCGCTTCGGATCACGGTTCCCGCGCCGTCGATCACGCTGCTGCGCCTTCCGAGCACGGTCTGATTTCCTCTCCGGGGCGGGGTTCGCCGGGAACCGACCCGCGCGCATCTGGTTGAATGGAAACGCGGCCCGACCGCATCCACCACCATGCAAGCAATACGTATCCATGCCTTCGGCGGACCGGACGTGCTCGCGCTCGAATCGGTCGACGATCCGATTCCCGGCGCCGGCGAAGTCCGCATCCGTGTCCACGCGATCGGGGTCAATCCGGTCGAAACCTACGTCCGAAACGGCGCCTACGGACCGCGCGCGTTCCCCTTCACTCCCGGCACCGACTGCGCCGGCGTCGTGGATGCGGTGGGCGATGGCGTGGAAACGTTCCGCATCGGAGATCGCGTCTACACGTCCGGCACGATCACCGGTGCCTACGCGGAGGCCGCGGTGGCGACCGTGGCGCACGTGCATCGGCTGCCCGATCCTCTCGACTTCGCCGAGGGTGCCGCCATCGGCATTCCGTACGCCACGGCGTGGCGCGCGCTGGTCGATATCGCGGCCGCACGGCCCGGGGAGTCCTTGCTGATCCACGGCGCGAGCGGAGGCGTCGGCGTGGCGGCGTTGGGCATCGCGCGCCATTTGGGGCTGCGGACAACCGGTTCGGCGGGTTCCGATGCCGGCGAGGCCTTGATCGGCACGCTGGGCGTGGACCACGCGGTCCGGCACGATCGCGACGGATATCTCGCGGGTGCCGTCGCGGCGACGCCCGAGGGCGCCGGCTTCGACATCGTGCTCGAGATGGCCGCGCACCGGAATCTCGGTGCCGATCTGGGCATCCTGCGCTTGGGCGGCCGCGTGGTGGTCGTGGGGAGTCGCGGTCCGATCGAGGTAAATGCGCGGGAACTGATGATCCGGGACGCGTCGGTGCATGGAATGCTGTTGTTCAATGCCCCGCCGACCGAATTGGCGCGCACCCACGCGGATCTCGGCCGATGTTTCACGAACGGCGACTTCCGACCCGTGATCGCCCGTCGCTTTCCGCTCGCCGATGCGGCAAAGGCGCACCGCGCGGTACTGGAGCCCGGTGCGGTGGGCAAGTTGGTGCTCGTTCCATGATGGACCCCGTACGCAAGCCGGCTCCCGCGGACCATTCCGTGCTGGAAACGATTCGGGAGCGCTGGAGCCCGTGGGCGTTCGCGCCGACGCCCGTTCCCGCCGAAACGTTGGCATCGCTGCTGGAAGCCGCACGCTGGGCGCCCTCGAGCATGAACGAGCAGCCCTGGCGCTTCGTGGTGGGCGACCAAGTGCGGAGCCCGGAGGTGCACGCTGCGTTGGCGAGCGCGCTGCTGCCGGGCAATGCCCTCTGGGCGGCCTCCGTACCCTTGCTGATCCTGGTCTGCGCCGACACCCTCTTCCGCGCGCGGGGCACCGTCAATCGTTTCGCGCTCCACGACGCGGGCCAGGCTACGGCGTTCCTGCAGCTGCAGGCAACCGCGATCGGGCTGCGATGCCATCCGATGGGTGGCTACGATGCGGCCAAGGCGCGGGTTTCCCTGGGCATTCCGGACGATCACGAGACCGGAGCCTTGCTCGCGATCGGCTATCCGGAGTCGCCGACGGTGCTGGAGGATGAAACGGTTCGGGCCAAGGAAACGAATCCGGTACGCGTTCGCCGCCCTTTGTCGGAGCTCGTGCACGAACTTTGGGGAGTTCCTTTCCCGATCGAACGTTAGCTTCCGGGCAAGAAAAAACCGGGAAGCGGTGGACCGCCTCCCGGTTTTTTGGTTCCTGCGGGGGAACCGATCGGATCAATACCGATCGTCGCCCCGTCCGCGACCACCACGGCCGCCGCGGTCGCCGCCGCGGCCACCGCCGCCGCCGTACCCGCCACCACCGCCGTAGCCGCCGCCACCACCGTAGCCGCCGCCGCCGTAGCCGCCGCCACCACCGTAGCTGCTGCCACCGCCGCCGCCGCCACCGAAGCGGCCGCCGCC
>JBJTRZ010000450.1:0-6969 GCA_046076415.1 Armatimonadota bacterium | reverse complement strand
GGCAAGGCGCGCCGCCACGCGGCGCCCGTCCGCGCGACGCGAGGGTTTTCCGTTCGCCTCCACGGCCACGTCGCCCGACGTCACGCGGTCACTTTACCACCGGGCCACCGGCACCGCGGCAAGCGCGGGAACCGTCGACTCCAAGGTGGTGGCCAGGGCTTCCAAGGCGATGCGTATGTTGGCCGGGCGCATGTCGCGCTCCGACGCGAAGTTGCTGATGGCGCGGACCTCCACGAAGGGAACGCCGCGATCCCGTGCGAACGCCGCGCACGCGGCCCCCTCCATGGTTTCAACCGCGACATCGAACCGATCCCGTCGAAACACGCCCGTCGCCGCCGTGCCGGTGCAGCACGACACGGTGCACGCGGGTACCACGCGAAATCGATCACGCCATGGAGCGGGAACACACGTGGACAGCACGCGGGAATCGGGACCACCGAACTCGGTTTCCCCCAGCGGTATGAATCTCCCCCTATCCGGGATTTCCATGCCCAAATCGCCGATCACCTCCGACCCCGCCAGCACCACGTCGCCGATGTCGAGCCCACGCCCGAGATACGCCCCCGCGATACCCATAGACACCACCGCGTCGATCGGCCCGACCTTCGCAAGCGACAACAACGTGGCGACGCAGCCGACACCCGTGGTCAAGGCAAGCCATCCCTCCATCGGCCCGGGCCAAGCCGCCCGTTCCAAATCGGTGGCGGCGCAGACAAGGATCGGCACAGGCTACTGCGCCGGTTCGACGCGGACTGGTCCGAAAGCCGCGTTGCCCACCGCGACCCGCAAGCCGATTCCCCCGTGGGCACCGTCGATCGGGACCCGCCCTTCGAGGAACACCGTCGCGTTGCCGTCGTCCACCACGCCGCGCACCGATCCGTCGTCGCGCGTCGTCACGGAAACCCGGTATTCGCGGCCAGGCTCCCAGAGGAATCCGGTCTCGACCAGCAATTCCTCATGGGCGTCGTGGGTGCGCACGAGCCGCGCGGTGCCTTCGGGCTCGAGAATGAGCGCGACATGGCGGCGCAATCCGCGAACATTGGCCATCAGGCCGATCGATCCGGCGAGATGGGCCTTCGCGGTGGCCGACACCGTGATGTTTCGCCACTCGGCTCCCCCGGTGAACGCCATGCCGACCCCGGTGTCCTGGACGATTCGGTAGACGCTGCCGTCCACGCGCGTCCCCGTGTCGAAGCGATCCGCCGCGTTCACCCAAGCCCGCGCCCAGGCGCCATCGCGCTCCGCGTCGGTCGGTTGCCCCAGCAGGCAATTGGGCACGCCGTTCCAGCCCAGCCAGTCGACATAGAGCGCGCCGGTTCCGCTGTGACCGCCAACCTTGACGCCGACCTCCGCGACCGGCTTTCCTCCGGTGTCGGGAATTTCCCACGACAAATTGGAGGCGGTGCCGGGCTCGAGGACCACGACCGGCCCGCGCATCGTTTCCAGACGGTTGCCCGCGCCGTAGACCCGCACGTACAAGCGGACATTGGCCGCGCGCGTGTTGACGCCGTCGGCCACCACGCGCGAGCGGACCACCTGCCCGGGGTAGAGGATGGGCGCACCGGAAACGCCGTAACCGCCCATCGCCAGCGCCTCGGGCGGGAAGAACGTCGCGGTGGCGGCCCGCGCCGTACGTCCGGGAGCGACCCCCTTGTAACGGATCGCCAGCGCGCGTTCGTCGGCGGCGACTCCCGCCCCTTCGGCGAGGGCGCCCAGCACGACGTTTTCGAGCACGGTGGTCCCTGCGGATTCGTCCGAATCCTCGGGAACGAATCCATGGGAGGAACCGGGAAGGGCGAAGTGGTAGCGCATCCCCCCGTTGGGCGCCACGGGACGCATGCCTCGGCTGGACCGGGCGATGTTCACGAGGTGCATCGCCTGCGTGGCCGCATCCGTGATCGCGGTTCCCGGATCGGCCGTCGGCAGGTAGAGGCGGTCGGCCACGGGGCTGCGCCAATCCGGCCCCTCGTCGATTCCCGCGAGGCCGAGTTTGATTCCCATCAGGGCACCGATGTTGCCCGAATTGCAGTCGGTGTCCCAGCCGGCGGTGTTGGCGATCATCAGGCTCTTCTGGAAGTCGTCGTCGCCATGCAGGAGCGCCATCACGATCACGGCATGGTTGGGCACGACATGGCACCCGCCGCCGTAGCGATCGTAGCCATAGTTCTCCTCGATGCGCCGGAACGTCGCGCGCCAGTCGTGCGGATTCGCCCCGTGCCAGCTGCGGATATCGCCGATCATGCGATGGATCAGCGACGCCTTGGGCAGGAAAGTCATCGCGGCGTCGAGGAGGCGATCGCGGTCGGATTCCACGAACGCCAACGCCTGCATGGCCGCGAGGGCCTGCGCCGCGTGGATCGCTTCGCCATCATGCGAAACGCACGCCGCGCGGCGCGCCAGTTCGACCGCCGCCCCCGGGTCGCCCGGGCAGAGCATCGCCCAGCCGTCGATGAAGATCTGCGCCCCGATCTGCTCGGCGACCACCCGTCCGTTGCGCTCGATGCTCCCCGAGAGCGGAGGGCGGATCCCGTCGCGCAGGCGCAGCCACGCCGTGTGCTCCGTGCTCGTGCCCATCCCCCCCCACCACAGCACCGTGCGGTGTTCGATCAGGTGATTGAGCCACACATCGGCGATCTGCTCGGAGGTCACCTCGTAGGGGCACCCGTTGTCGGAGAATGCCCGCACGAATGTGAACGTTCCGGAAAGGTCGTCGTCGGTGACCACGAGCGGCGCGCCGAGTCGGCGGTTGACGTAGTACCAGACCTCGCCGAGCTCGCGTTCAATGCGTGCGTTGGACCAGCCTTCGAAGGGACGTCCGAGGTAGACCCCGATGCATTTGCCCAGCACACCGGCGTAGACACGTTCCTCGTAGTCGGCGGGAAGATTCATGGGAAGTAGGTTCCTTGCACCGCGGGGGGATTCCTTGCCACGCACGGTACCTTCGGAAGGAACCCCGCTGTTCCAACGCGAATCATTTTGGTGCAATTCCCCGCACCGGAGGTTTTGGATGGCAGGCACGCGTCAGATTCGCATCGGGTTGATCGGCTACCAGTTCATGGGCAAGGCGCACAGCAACGCCTACCGCCAGCTGGACAAGTTTTTCCCCGAGACCGGAATCCAACCGGTGCTCAAGGCGCTTTGCGGGCGCACCGAGGACAAGGTCAAGGCCGCCGCGGAGAAGTTCGGCTTCGAATCCTACGAGACCGATTGGCGCGCGCTCATCGCCCGCGACGACATCGACCTGATCGACATCGTCACCCCGGGCGACACGCACGTCGAGATCGCGATCGAGGCCGCCAAGGCGGGGAAGATGGTTTTCTGCGAGAAGCCGCTCGCCAGCACCTCGGAAAAGGCCCAGGCGATGCACGACGCCGTGAAGGCGGCGGGCGTCCCGAACGCGGTGTGCTTCAACTACCGGGGCGTTCCGGCGGTCGCGCTGGCCAAGAAGATGATCGAGGAAGGTACCCTCGGCAAGATCTACCACTGGCGCAGCGTTTATCTGCAGGACTGGATCCTCGATCCCAACTTCCCGATCGTGTGGCGCCTCCAAGGCGACATCGCGGGCTCGGGCGCCCACGGCGACCTGGCCGCACACTCCATCGACCTGGCCCGCCACCTCGTGGGGGAAATCACCGAGGTCTCCGGGATGATGGACACGTTCATCACCGAACGCCCGATACTGGCCGAATCCGACGACCGCCTCGGCGGGGTCGCTTCGGACCAGAAGGGCAAGGTCACCGTCGACGATTCCTCGATCTTCCTCGCGCGCTTCGCGGGCGGAGCGGTCGGCACGTTCGAAGCCACCCGCATGGCCGCAGGCCGGAAAAACCACAACAAGTTCGAGATCAACGGCTCCAAAGGCTCCATTGTCTTCAGCATGGAGCGCATGAACGAGCTCGAATACTACAACACCGAGGATCCCGCCGAGACCCGCGGATTCCGCGTGATCCAGACCACCGACGGATGCCATCCGTACACCGGCAACTACTGGCCGGCGGGCCACATCATCGGCTACGAGCACACGTTCATCAACCTGCTCAAGGATGTGCTGGTCGCCTTCGCCGACGGCAAGCCGTTCCATCCCGGATTCGACGACGGCCTGGCGTGCCAGAAGGTGCTCGACGCGGTGAAGCGATCGTCCGATACCCGCAGCTGGCAATCGGTCTGAGGGCCCGCCCGAACGAAAACCGCCCTCCGGAGGATTCCGGAGGGCGGTTTGCTTTTCCGAGTTCCCGTCAGGCCTCGGTGATGGTGATCGACTTGATGCGCACCGGCTCGACCGGGCGGTCCTGCGCGCCGCGGGGAGCCGTCGCGATCGCGTCCACGACATCCTCGCCCTCGACCAGCTTGCCGAAAATGGTGTACTGAGGGGGCAGCGGGTAGTCCCGGTGCATGATGAAGAACTGCGAGCCGTTGGTGTTCGGACCCGCGTTCGCCATCGCCAGCGTGCCGCGCAGATATTTTCGGCGCACGGGCTCGTCCTGGAAGCGGTAACCCGGACCACCACGCCCGGTGCCGGTGGGGTCGCCCCCCTGGATCATGAAGCCGTCGATGACACGGTGGAAGATGACATCCGCGTAGTAACCGTCGCGGGCGAGGAAGACGAAGTTGTTCACCGTGGCCGGAGCGTCGTCGGCGTACAGCTCGGCGGTCATCGTGCCCGCCTCGGTCTCGATGACCGCGGTGTAGGACTTGGAGAGGTCGAGGGAAAAGGCGGGCGGCGCCGCGTAGGATTTGCTTTGGCTCATTTTGGTTGGGTGCGGGCCGCTGCGGGTCCGCCGCCAACACCATACCCCGCGGACGCCACCCGGTGGGAATTCGCGGTGAAATCCGCAACCATTTGGCCGGGCGAACGTCAACCCATTACGTGAACAGCCTCGAATCGATCCGCGTGGCCCTGGGCGCCTTGTTCGCCAACAAACTCCGTTCCGTGCTGACGATGCTCGGCGTGATCATCGGCGTCGGCGCCGTGATCATCATGATTTCGATCATCCAAGGCGCGCGCCAGAAGGCGATCTCCAACTTCCGAGGCAACGGCGCCGATATCGTGTTCGCCTTCTGGTCCCCGAAGCGCGAGGCGCGCACACCAGGCGTCTTCGAAGGTTTGACCCTCGACGATGTCGCCGCGATCGAGCGGCGGGTCACGCAGGTCGATGCGGTGGTGCCCCGCCTCGAGGAGCCGGTCAAGGTGCTCCGCGGCGGGAAGACCTACAGCGCGCAGGCGGTGGGGGCCGGGCCGCGGTACCTCGACGTCAGCGTGGTGGAGATGGAACGGGGCCGCTTCGTCGACGACGCCGACAACCGGTCGTGGGGGAAGGTCGTCGTGATGGGAACCAAGGTCCGCGAGGCGCTCTTCCGCAAGGACGAGGACCCGATCGGCCAAACCGTCACCGTACTCCAAGGCACCGTGCGGGTCCCGGTCACCGTCGTCGGCCTGCTGGCGCGCAAGGGCAACGCCAACTTCGGGTCCTCCCCAGACGAGCAGGTCATCCTCCCCTACGAGACACAGCGCAAACGGCTTTCCGGCACCCGCAATGTGGCCGCGATCTCCGCCCGCTCGCTCCCGGGGCGCAGCGAGGAAGCGGCCAACCAAATCCACGCGGTGCTCAAACAGCTCCACCCCGCCAACGTCAAGGACTTCATCGTCGATACGCAGGAGGGGCTCATCAAGCAACTCGATCAGGTCCTCATGCTTTTCCAAATCGTCATGGGCGGGGTCGGCGGGCTTTCCCTGCTGGTCGGCGGCATCGGGATCATGAACATCATGTTGGTTTCGGTGACCGAACGCACCCGGGAAATCGGCATCCGAAAGGCCGTGGGCGCCAAGCGCTCCGACATCCTCGTTCAGTTCCTCATCGAAAGCATGACCGTTTCCGGCTTCGGCGGCATGCTCGGAGTCGCGTTCGGCTACTCCGTTTCGGCCGCCGTGGGCGCCGCGGCGGGCGACCGACTTCCGACATTCGTCCCCCTCTGGTCCGCCGTGATGGGCTTTGGTTTCGCGGTGGCGGTGGGAATGTTCTTCGGCATCTACCCGGCGGTTCGCGCCTCGAAGCTCGACCCGATCAACGCGCTGCGTTACGAGTGACGAACGCTTGACGCCGCCGGGGCGGGCGTCTACACTGTCGGCATGAAGCGCACCACCCCCTTCCTCGTCGCGGCGCCCTTGCTTGCGACGGCCATCGTCTTCGCCCAGGATGGCACGACCCGCAAGGTCGGCTACACCGATACTCCCGTCCTCCCCGGCGGCAAATGGCGTGTCCACGACGGCACGCGCCCCCAGCCCAAAGTGGTCGATCCCGGCCCCGCGCCGGAGCGCCCGCGCCCCAAGCCGGCCGACGCGATCGCGCTCTTCGATGGCACGTCCACCGACAAATGGACCAATGCCACCTGGCAAATCGTCGACGGCGCGATGGTCGTCGGCAAGGGCGACACCCAAACCAAGGACGCGTTCCTCGACTTCCAACTCCATGTCGAATGGGCCACGCCCGCCGAGGTGAAGGGCATCGATCAAGGACGCGGCAACTCCGGCATCTTCCTCTGCGGAAAGTACGAGATCCAAGTCCTCGACAACTACGACAACATCACCTACCCCGACGGGCAGGCGGGATCCGTGTACGGGCAAACGCCGCCGCTCGTGAATGCCTGCCGCAAGCCGGGCGAATGGCAGTCGTACGACATCTTCTTCACGGGGCCGCGGTTCGACGACGCCGGGAAGGTGGTCCGCCCCGCCCGCGTGACGGTGCTTCAAAACAACATCCTGGTGCAGAACAACACCGAGATCCTCGGAAACACCAACCATCGCTCGCTGCCTGCGTACGAAAAGCACGGGGCCGCCCCGATCCGCCTACAGGACCACGGCAACCCGACGCGGTTCCGCAACATCTGGATCCGCCCGATCGCAGAGCAACCCTGAGCATCGCATCCATGAACTTCCCCCTCCTGAAGCGACTCTGCGAAACTCCTGGCGTG
>JBJTRZ010000449.1:0-1718 GCA_046076415.1 Armatimonadota bacterium | reverse complement strand
AACGCGGTTTCGTACGCGGCCCGCATTCGGTCCTGGCCCAGCAGGGCCGCCACCAACAACAAAAGAGTGGAGCCCGGTTGATGGAAGTTGGTGATGAGTCCATCGACCGCGCGGAAGGTATGTCCCGGGTAGATGAAAATGCCGGTGTTTCCCGCAGCGGCGCGGCACCGCCGTCCCGGCGGGGCGTCGATGGCCGCGCTCTCCAAGGCCCGCAGCGACGTCGTTCCCACGGCCACCACCCGGCCGGCGCACTCCGACACCGCCCGCGCCGTTTCCTCGGGAACGTCGAAATATTCCTCGTGCATGACGTGCCGACGCACGTCCTCGGTTTCCCGTATCGGGCGAAACGTTCCCAGCCCGACATCCAGCCGCACGCGGGCGATCCCGACTCCCTTGCCTTGGATCCGCTCCAACAGCTCCTTGGTGAAATGCAAACCGGCGGTCGGGGCGGCCGCGGAGCCGGGCACCCGCGCGTAGACCGTCTGATACCGGGTCGCATCCGACAAGTGCGCATGGATGTAGGGCGGCAAGGGAACGCGCCCGCGCGTCGCAAGGCGCTGGGCAACGGCGTCGGGATCGCCGATGAATCGAAGGATGCGTCCTCCCGCGTCGGTGCGCGACAACACCTCGGCTTCGCAGTCCAGTTCGGGAAACGGCAGGACCGCACCCGGTGGCGCCGATCGCGCCGGTCGCATCAGCGCGTCGTAAGCGCCGGGACCCGCTTGGAGCGCAGGCCCAAGCACCAGGGCCTCCAAAGGACCGCCCGATGGTCGTCGCCCGGCGAGGCGAACCGCCGTGACCCGCGTTTCGTTGAGGACGAGCAGGTCGGTCGGATCGAGCAGGTCGACCAAATCGTGGAAGCGCAAATGCCCGAAATCGGCTCCGGAGCGGGGAACGACGAGGAGCCGCGCGGTGTCGCGCGGCTCCAGGGGCGTTTGTGCGATCCGGTCTTCGGGGAGGTGGTAATCGAACTCATCGAGACGCATGGGGTGGCTCAGTCGAGCAGCTCGCCCGCCTTGAACCAGAGCGCGATCTCCTCGGCCGCCGTTTCCGGAGCGTCGGACCCATGGATGAGATTGCTCATCATGTCGCAGGTGTAGTCGCCGCGAATCGTTCCGGGAACGGCTTGGGTCGGCTTGGTCGCGCCGATCATCTGCCGGCCGAGCACGATGGCGTCGGGGCCTTCCCAGACCATCGCGACCACGGGACCGGAGGTCACGAAGTCCACCAATTCACCGAAGAACGGTTTCTCGGAGTGGACCGCATAGTGTTTTTCCGCCGTCGCCCGATCGGGGACCAGCATCTTGAGGCCCACGAGTCGAAGGCCGCGATTCTCGAAGCGTCGGATGATCTCTCCCGAAAGGCGCCGCGCGACGCCGTCGGGTTTCACCATGATGTAGGTTCGTTCCATTTCCCGTTCCCGCCAATTGTTCGACGAGTCCGGTGCTCCGGATTCGTCCCGGGCGATTATATCGCACGGCCGCAACGGGCCTTGGCACACGCGAACGGCCGGCCGTCCATCGGGACGACCGGCCGTCGGAAGTGCTTCGGACCGATTACTTCTTGGCGTAGACGGCCTTGAAATGGGTGTCCGGGTCCTTCTTGACCATACCGACGCAACCGCCGCAGCACACAAGGATCGACTTGGCCTTGAATTCCTTGGAGGTTCCGGTGTACGCGACCTTGATCGGCTTCGCGCCGAGGGCCTCGTGCATCAC
>JBJTRZ010000448.1:0-5427 GCA_046076415.1 Armatimonadota bacterium | reverse complement strand
TGCTGGCGCGGGGAAGGAAACCCCCGCGCTGGTGACATTTAGCTTACTGATTGGAAACCTATCACTTTAGCGTTATGGTGTCAAGTAACTTCACGGAGATTAATTCGTAAATTTATGCTCCACGCGTCGCGAGCGGCCGGTCCCGGGAGATTCCAGGGTGGTTCGTCGGGACCGGGGTATAATGCGCATCCGTGATCCGCAAGACCGCCGCGCGCGTCGTCTCCGTGGCCGCCCTGCCGGCGCCCGGCCACCATGTGCTCACGTTCGAAGCGCCGGAACTGGCCCGAGACGCGCGGGCCGGGCATTTCATTTCCGTTTCGGCCGACACCGGACCAAGCATCTTGCGTAAGCCGTTTTCGGTCTTCACGGTCGACCCCGATTCCGGCGTCTGCTCGATCCTGTTCTCCGTGTATGGTCCGACCACCCGCGCGATGGCGCGGATGCAACCTGGCGATACGCTCGACTTCATCGGTCCGCTGGGGGGGCGTGTTTTCCTACCCGCTTCGGGAACCGACCGACACCATATTCTGGTCGGCGGTGGATACGGCGTGCCACCGCTCAACTTCCTTGCGCGGACCCTTCGGCGCGAACATCCCGGTGCGCGGGTGACCTTGGTGCATGGCGCCCGGACCGCGAATCTGCTCGTCGGGGCCGATGGCTTGTCCGAACTCGGCGTCGATGTCGTGGCGTGCACCGACGACGGTTCCGCGGGAATCCACGGCCGGGTGACCGTTGCGCTGGAACCGATGCTCGCGTCCGGGGCATCGGTGTACACCTGCGGGCCGACGCCGATGATGCGGGCGGTTGCCGAGCGGTGTCTGGAAAACGGTGTTCCGTGCCAAATCTCCATGGAAACTCCGATGCCGTGCGGCGTGGGAATCTGCGTTGGTTGCGTTGTCGGCAAGACCGATGGCACGTACTCCCGGACCTGCGTGGATGGCCCGGTCTATTCGGCGGGGGAGGTGCGCTGGTGACGGGAAACTGTTCGCTCGCCGTGCGCATCGGCTCGCTCACGATGCGCAACCCGGTGACGGTTGGGTCCGGAACGTTCGGTTTTGGTTCCGAGACGCGGGATTTGGTGGATTTGGAGCGCCTCGGCGCCGTGACGGTCAAGGCGACGACGCGCGCGCCGCGCGTCGGGAATCCGCCGTCCCGCATCGCCGAAACCCCCAGCGGCATCCTCAATGCGATCGGGTTGCAAAACGGTGGAATCGACAATTACCTGGCGGAAAAGGCGCCCTACCTACGGGGTTTCGATGTCCCGGTGATCGTCAATGTCCCGGGAGAAAGCCCGGAGGATTTCGCCGAGGTGGCGCGCCGGCTCGATGCGGCGGGCGCCGCGGACGCGATCGAGCTCAACATCTCTTGCCCCAATGTGTCGCACGGTTTGGATTACGCGACGGACCCGCGCCTCACTGCGGAGGTCGTGGCCACGGTTCGTGCCGCAACCAACCTGCCGTTGATCGCCAAACTGTCCCCCAATGTCGCCGATATTCGGCCGATCGCCAAGGCCGCGGAGGAAGCGGGTGCGGACGCGGTGAGCCTGATCAACACGGTGATCGGCACCGCGATCGATGTCCGCAAGCGCCGTTTTCGACTGGCGAACATCACCGGCGGCCTCAGCGGCCCGGCGATCAAACCGATCGCGCTGCTCCATGTCTGGCGTGCCGCCTCCGTGGTACGCATCCCCATCATCGGAATGGGGGGGATTTCAACCGCGGAGGATGCGATCGAATTCCTGCTCGCCGGCGCTACGGCGGTTGCCGTGGGCACCGCCAATTTCGTGAACCCGTGCGCGGCTCTGGAGGTCGTCGACGGGATTGCCGATTATTGCAACAGGAACGGCGTGGCGGATGTCCGCGAACTCGTGGGCGCTGTCCAAACCGACTGAACCGAGGCCTTCATGTCCTACGACACTCTACCCATCGGCGACAATGCGCCCGAAGAGGTGCACGCCGTCATCGAGATCCCGCGCGGATCCTCGAACAAATACGAATACGATCGATCGCTCGGGGTGTTCAAACTCGACCGACCGCTGTACTCTCCCCTTTTCTATCCGTTTGATTATGGCTGGATCGCGGGGACGATGTCGGCGGACGGGGACCCGCTCGACGTGCTCGTGATCGGGTCGCACCCCACGTTTTGCGGCTGCGTGGTCACCTGCCGGCCGCTCGGCGTGCTGATGATGCGCGACGAGAAGGGGGCGGATGAAAAGATCCTGGCCCGCGTTTCGCACGACCCCAGGTATTTCGGAGTCCGGCGCCTCGGCCACGTGCCGGAACATATCCTGCGCGAAATCGAGCACTTCTTCGATGTCTACAAGACGCTCGAGAAGAAATCGGTGCATATCGGGGAGTGGAAGGATGTGGAGGTTGCTCAGGAAATGATCGAGACCTGCCGCATGATCCGAAATCCCGACGCCTGAGGCGCGGTGCGCCGTGATGGTGGTGCGGGGTACGATACGCGCGTGAAACCACTCCGATCGTACCGCTCGCGCCTCGCTTTATTTTCGTTCATCGCGCTTTCCGCGGCCGCGTCGTTCATGGCCGGAACCGCGGATGCGGGGCCCGTCACGGGCGAGGGTTCCAGCCCGCGAACGCGGGCGACCGCCCGGCCGAAGGCGGAAGTCTACCTATTCACCGCGGTTCACTGCCCCGCCGCGAACATGGCTGCGCCGGAAGTTGCGCGCCGTGCGCGCGCGGACGCGGCCCGCGGGGTGCGCTGGAATCTGGTTTACAGCAACCCCGGCGACATTCCCGAAGCGAAGGCCCACGCGACCCGCATGGGGCTTGGGAAGATCGATCGGCGCCTCGATTCGGATCAAGCGCTCGCCCGGCGGCTCGGTGCCCGCTCGACCCCGCAGGTCATTGTTGTCGATGCCACCGGCGTGGTCGTTTTCCGCGGGGCGCCCGACCCGGCGGGACGCCCAGGGCCGGCCGGGGCCGCCATCGACGCGGTGTTGTCGGGGCGTCGACCGATCGTGACCCATACTCCCGTGGTGGGATGCGCTTTGGAACGACCGATATCCAAGGTTCGTCCGGGAACCCCAACCTACGCTTCGAGGGTGGCCGGGCTTCTCGACCGGCACTGTGTTTCCTGCCACCGGGCGGGCGAGATCGGTCCCATGGCGCTCGACAGCTATTCCGCGGCGCGCCGTTTCGCCACCAATATCGCCTCGGTGGTCGGCTCCGGCACCATGCCGCCCTGGAAACCCGTCGAGGGACACGGCGACCATTTGGACGTTCGGCGGTTGCCGCAAACCGACCGCGACGATTTGGTCCGCTGGGCCGAAGGGGGTGCGCCGGCCGGCGATCTGTCCCGTGCTCCCGCGCCCCGATCCCGCCCCGCGGGTTGGGCTTTGGGAAAGCCGGACTTGGTGCTCGAGATGCCTCGGGCATGGAAGGTACCCGCGAGCGGGCCGGACGATTACCGCTGTTTCGTCTTGCCCACGGGTTTGACCACGGATCGGGAAGTGGTCGCGGTCGAATACCGTGCCGGCAACAATCGCGTGGTGCACCATGTGCTCGGATTCGTGGACACGGCAGGCGAAGGGCGACGCCGCGACGCGGCCGATCCCGGTCCGGGTTACACGAGTTTCGGAGGACCTGGGTTCCTGCCCACCGGAGAGGTGGGCGGATGGGCGCCCGGCAATTTCCCGCGTTTCCTCCCGGAGGGGGTCGCCCGGCCGCTGCCCGCGGGTTCCGACATCATCATTCAGGTGCACTACCATCCCTCCGGAGTTCCCGAGACCGATGTCACGAAGGTGGGGCTGTATTTCGCGAAACGGCCGGTCAAACGGCATCTCAGGATTTTGCCGTTGCTGGCCAAGGTGGATGTTCCACCCGGGGATCCCGCCTGGAAGACCCGCCAGTCCTACGCGCTGCCGATGGATGTGGATGCCTTGTTCGTGGTGCCGCACATGCATTTGATCGGCAAGGCGATCCGAGTCGACGCGAAATTGCCGGACGGACGGGGAGAGCCGCTGGTGCGCATCGACGACTGGGATTTCAATTGGCAGGACACCTATGTGTTCCGGAACCCGGTCAAACTACCCCGGGGCAGCGTGTTGACGCTGGCGGCCACGTACGACAATTCGTCGTCGAATCCACGGCAACCGGTATCCGAACCGCGGCGTGTCGGTTGGGGGGAGGCGACCACCGATGAAATGTGCGTCGCCTTCGTCGGATACGTCGTCGAAAACGAGGACGATCCCGCGGTGCGTGCCCTCGACCTTTTGTTTGGTGGCGGCGCGGCGCGTAGGGCTTCTTCGCAGGGTGCCCGATGAGATCGGTGGCCGGCGGCGCGATGGGGTCGATGGCGCTTGGTTGGCTGATGGCGGCGGAGTCGGATCCGCGAAAGGTGTCGACCGGACTGCACCACAAAGCCCGCGCCAAACGCGTGGTCCAGTTCTTCCTTTCCGGCGCGGCCAGTCATGTCGACTCCTTCGACTACAAGCCCCAACTCGAACGGCGCCGGGGCCAGGCGTTCGATCCGGGGGGCAAGGTCGAACTATTTCAGAGTCAACCCGGCGTCGTGCAACCCTCGTACTGGGAATTCAAACGGCGCGGGGCCAGCGGTCAATGGGTCTCCGATCTGTTTCCGCACTTGGCGACCTGCGCCGATCACATGGCCGTGATCCGGTCCATGACGAGCCGATCCAACGTTCACGGGCCGGCGACGTTTTTGCAGAACACCGGTTTCGTGCTTCCGGGATTTCCCAGCATGGGCGCGTGGATCGTGCACGGGCTTGGGAGGATGACCGACGACCTTCCGGCGTTCGTGGTGCTTCCGGACCAGCGCGGCGTGCCCCCGAACGGCCCGGCCAATTGGGGATCGGGCTTCCTCCCCGCATCCTGCCAGGCGACCGCGGTTCGGGTCGGTGGCGACCGCCCGATTCGGGACTTGTTTCCATCGCGACCGGGCTTTTGGACGGACAGGGAGGATCCCGAGGGCGCGGCGCTCTTGCGCAGGTGGAATCAACGGCATGCCGAGCATCGCCCCGGGGACGACCGGCTCCGTGCGCGCATCGATGCCTACGCCATGGCGGCGCGCCTGCAATTGACGGCACCCGCGGTTTTCGATATCGCGAAGGAAACGGAGGGAACGCGCGCTCGCTACGGGGCGGACCGCGAGCCGACGAGGGATTTTGGATCCCGGTGCTTGGTCGCGCGCCGCATGCTGGAGCGGGGCGTCCGTTTCGTGCAGATATGGAGCGGGGCGGACAACGGTTTTCCAAGGCGGAATTGGGATTCCCACGAGGATTTGCACCGCGACCATGGGATGATGGCCGCGGAGATGGACCAGCCGGCGGCGGCGCTGATCCATGACCTTCGAGAGCGGGGGATGCTCGACGACACGGTGGTGATGTGGACCACCGAATTCGGACGAATGCCCTGCAGCCAAGGGGGCAAAGGCCGCGATCACAAT
>JBJTRZ010000447.1:0-3653 GCA_046076415.1 Armatimonadota bacterium | reverse complement strand
TGGCGGTGCACGAAATCGAACACTCGGGAAGCGAGGGTCCACTCCGATTCGGGGATGGCGCCGCCCGCGTGGCTGGCTTCGAGTATCATGCCGACACCCATTCCGAGGCGGAACTGCGCCTGATACTCGAAGCCAGCCACGCGGGCGGCGCCATCCCCGAATCGGAGTGGACCCTCGCTTCCCGAGTGTTCGATTTCGTGCACCGCCAAGCGAAGGATGTCATGGTCCCGAGACCCGACATCGTTTTCCTGCGCGCCGATCGTCCACTCGCGGAAAATCGCGCCGTCGCCGAATCCTCGGGGTTCACGCGGTTCCCACTGGTCGAAGATGGTTCCGCCGATCGCATCGTCGGAATGGTGCACATTCGTGACCTCTTCGCCGGCGAACCGGATGATCTGCGCACCGTGGCCCGGATCATTCCCCGCGTCCCCGAAACCAAGCGCATCGACCAAATGCTGCGCGATCTGCAGCGGGGAAGACTGCATATGGCGGTGGTCGCCGATGAATACGGTGGCACCGCGGGCATTGTGACCCTCGAGGACATCATCGAGGAAATCGTCGGCGACATTCAAGACGAATACGACCCGACCGCACCAGAGATGGAGAATTCCGGGGCCGGCTATCTCGTCGATGCCAGGATCACCCTCGACAAGCTCGCACGGGACCTGGAAATCAATCCCCCGGAGGGCGACGTCGATGTCGACACGGTGGGCGGTTGGGTTATGACCCAGTGCGACCCACCGATTCGCGCCGGCGCCCAGGCCCGCTACGGGCGCGCCCTGTTTACCGTCGCCGAAACCGCGGGACGCAGAATTCGCAAAGTACGCGTGACGGTCCCGGACGATTTTTCCAACACGGCCGAATCCCATCGATGAAAGTCCACGCCCCCCTGCACCATTTGGCCACACCCGACCAATGGGAGCGATGCTTCGACGGTGACTGCTACACGCCCGATTCCTTGGAGACCGAGGGCTACGTGCACCTGAGCACCGCGGACCAATTGGCGGGATCGCGCGCCCGCCACTTCCCCGCGAACACCCAACTCCTCGCGATCGACATCGCCCCCGAATGCCTGACCGCATTGCTCTGGGAAGACCTTCACGGGCACGGCATCTTCCCCCACCATTACGGGCCGATTCCGGCAAAGGCGATACGCGCCGTCCGGGAGTGGAGCGACTACCATGTCCGATAACGATCGACTGCTGCATCTGGTCCGTACGGGTTCGTGGTCCGAACTCGGCGAACAAGGATTGCAACTCGTCATTCTGGCGGGCGTCTTGCTGCTCGCGCGCACTTTCCTTGCCCGCGTCTGCGAACGGGTCGCACGGGATTTCGGGCGTCGAGCGAGTGAACGACAATCCGGCAGGGTACGGACGCTGATCGGTCTTGCGCGCAGTATCGCCGATTTCGTGCTCCTCTTCGTGTTCGCCGTGTCGGTCCTGGGGCGACTGGGAATCAATGTCACGGCGATCGTCGGCACCGCCTCCGTCGCCGGACTCGCCTTCGGCTTCGGTGCCCAGAAACTGATCAAGGACTTGATCTCCGGTTTCATCCTCCTGCTCGAGGACCAATACGCAGTGGGGGAAACGGTCACCATCGGAGCCGTCACCGGGACCGTCGAGGAACTGGGCATGCGGGTCACGCGCATCCGCGACGACGAAGGACGGATGCACGTGCTGGGAAATGGGGACATCACCGCCGTTTGCAACCACGCCCGGGGCCCCGTCGGCGGGCAGGTCGAGATCGGAATCGCGGCGCACGTGCTCCCAAGGGACGCGGAATTGGTATTGCGCGGCCCGCTCGAAAGCATGTCAAAAGCCCTCGGGCTGGCCGAAACCGCGCGCGTCGAGGGAGTGTCCTCCGGCGACCACGTGCGCACCGGTCTGCGCGTCGGCTATCGTTTGGCGCCGGGACAAAACCCCGCACGGGTCGCCGCCTCCCTCAGGGCGACCGCGCGGGAGGCCCTCATCGACGCGGGCATTCCCCTCGGCTGACGAACTCGGGTTCCGTCAGACCAGCACCGGTACCCGCTCCCCGGTCCGAGCGGATTCGATCGCCGCGAAAACCATCGCCAAACTCTTGATATTGTCGTGGCACTCGCCCATCGGGGTCCGCCCCGTGTCGAGCGCGTCGAGGAAATCCACGAGGCTACCTGCGATGCCCTCGGGCGGAACATCGGCAACGTCATCGGTATGCGCCGCAACAGGGCGATGGAAACCCGTTTCCCCGGCCAACGTTTCCGAACGAATGGATTGATAGCCGTCCCAACGCACGGTTCCCCGCTCTCCGACCGCCCGCCATTCGGATTCCCACGACGTCGGCAAACCCTCGGCGCACCAGGAGCCTCGATACGTGAAACGCAGGCCGTTCGACATTTCGAAAAGGCAGTGCGCCGACGCGGCCCCGCGATACCACGACCACGACGGATTGAACTCCTCCGCGTAAACACTCACCGGGTCGGAATCCGACAAATACCGGGCCGCATCGAACGTATGAATCGCCATGTCCAGCAAAAGAACATGGTCCATCTCGTCGCGGAACCCCCCAAAATGCGCGCCGATCTGGAAATCCGCATGCAGCATCCCCAAACGGCCGATGCGATCCCGAATGGCGCCGCGGCACGCGGCAATGCGCGGATCGTAACGGCGCGATTGGCTCACCATGTAGAGCGCGCCCGATGCCTCCGAAGCGGCAACCATCGCGCGCGCGGATTCCATCGAATCCGCCATCGGCTTTTCCCCGAGAACCGCAATGCCCGCAGACAGGGCGCGCAGCGTGACATCCCGATGCGCTTCGGGAATCGTGACGTCGACCACGAAGTCCGGGGACGTTTCCTCGATCGCGGAATCGAGCGAGGTGCCCGTCCATGCGTTGGCACACCCGATTTCCGCCGCGGCCTCGGCGGACTTCCCCGCAACCGAATCCACCCACCCCACCAATTCCACGCGATCGGAACGTTGGAGGAGATTGCGGCCCCAATTGCGCCCCATCCCGCCGGCTCCCACCAGAAGCGCTCGACGCGGCGTCATTTCGAATCCGCCCCGCGGTACCAGCCCAGCGGAGCATTCGGACACGTGATCGTCGAATACACCGGGTTCGGGTTCGGCGCGGCCCAACGCACCGCGTTGGCGATCACGCGCCGGACTTCCGCCTGCCGGTACACCGGATAGATTTCGTGTCCAGGCGAGAAATAGAACACCTTGCCTTGGCCACGGTGCCAACAACACCCGCTCCGAAACACTTCGCCGCCGCCAAACGACGAAATGAAGACAAGTTCGTCCGGCTGGGGAATATCGAAAAACTCCCCGTACATTTCCTGCTCCGGAATCTCGAACACTTCGGGAAGGCCCTGCGTGATCGGATGTCCCGGGCGGACATTCCAGACCAACTCCCGATCATCGTCGCGCCACCGCAACGCGCACGAGGTCCCCATCAACTTGCGGAAGATCTTCGAGAAGTGCGCGGAATGGAGCACGATCAGCCCCATGCCCCGCATGACGCGCGCATGCACCTTTTCGACCACCGCGTCATCAACCCGGTCATGCCCCATGTGTCCCCACCAAGTCATGACATCCGTGGCCTCGAGCACCTCGTCGGTCAACCCATGCTCGGGTTGATCGAGCGTCGCCGTGGACACCGCCGCATCGCTCCCG
>JBJTRZ010000446.1:0-4740 GCA_046076415.1 Armatimonadota bacterium | reverse complement strand
CCATCGCCGGGAACAAGGTCCCCACCTGGATCCGGACCCGCTTGCCGAAAATGCCTTGAATGAGCGACGACAGCCCGGCGGTGCCCAGGATGACTTCGAAGATACTGATCGGCAGCCCCTCCATCGCCACGCCCTTGGACTGGAAAATGGAGTTGATGTTGAGGAAGAAAAATGTTTTTCCGGTGAACTCGTCGGCATAGTTCGAGGGGAACAGTTCGAACAGGCAAGCCGAGATCAACGCGATGTAGATGGGAAGGGTGCGGAAACGCCAAAGCAGGATCGGCGTGGCCACCACCGCGAGCAACACCATCGGCAGTGCCGGCGAGTCGTAGCCCATGAAGATGAACGACCCGCCCACGATCACGGCGCTGATCAGCGACGAGAACAGAAAGCGGAGCTCGCGCGCGCGCCGATCGCGCCGGAACTCGGCGGCGGAAGGCACCGATTCCAGCAGGTTCTCCGGAATACGGGCGTTGATATGCCGTCGGTTCGGGTTCAGGTTGTCGGGCGATGCGGATCCATACACGATGCGGTGTTTCCTTCGTCGCCGCCAAGGGCGACGTTGCCGACCGGGCCGGGCGCCGATGGGCGCCGCCGGTCACCGGGGCCTAGTGGCGGACGTAATACCAGAGCATGACGCAGGCCGACCAGACGATGGCGGCACGAATGGTTCCCTTCGTGATGCGCGGCGCGAGCAGCCCCAGCACCACCGCCCCGTACAGAATCGGCACGATGAGGTTCATCCGGCACTCCCGCTGCGTTGTTCCATCGTCTCTCCTTGCGAACCCATCTCGATGCGCTCGGTCCGCACCCACTCGTCGTCGGCACCCGCCGGCTTGGCGGCGCCCGAAGCTCGTCGACGCACGTAGAGCGTCAGCTTCCACAGCACATACATCGGCACACGGAGCAGCGCGCGATAGGCCTCGGGACCGGCTCCGGCGACACGCATGCCGAAAAGCACATACGCGGCGAGCGCCAGGGCCGACGTTCCGAGGGCCCCGGCCAAGGCAAATCGCACCGCCGGAAGCATCGAGCTCCCCCCTGCCGCGAGGCCGGCTCCCCCCACGCAAAGAAGCGCAACGATCTCGGCGAGCGGCAGTGCGGAGAGGTCGAGCGCCGCCGCGATCAGACGCGCGTCGCGCCGGCGCACCGCCGCGAGCAGCAGTTGCGGGACGCGCCGCCGCATGAGCCGATACCGTCCCCCCTCCCACCGAGCGCGCTGGGAGGCGCCCTGCCCCGCCGTGACCGGCATTTGGGCGCGCACCACGGCGTCGGGCGCGTACCGGACCCGCACGCCATGGTGTTCGAGCAGATCAAGCCCGTAGTCGATGTCCTCGGTGACACTGCGTCCCGTCCACGGCACGCGCTCCAAAGTGGCTCGGGAGAAGATCATCCCGTTGCCCTTGAGCCCGACGGACGCGCCGAGGCGATCGATGCCCAGCAGACGAACATGGTTGCACAACTCGAACGCGGCGGACATCAGCGCGGCGCGCCAGCCCCCCTCTGGATTGAGTACGCCGTAACGTCCCTGGACCGCCGCCAAGCCGTTCGCGCCGTCGGGCAACGCCGCGACAAGTTGTTCGACCATGGTCGGCTCGGCCCATGTGTCGGCGTCGAGGATCACGAACGCGTCGGGCACCGGTCCGGGGATCGGGGAATCGGAACCGAGCAGGCGACCAAACGCCCACGCGAGCGCGAATCCCTTGCCGCGCTCAACGGGGTCCGTGCGCTCCATCACGACCGCGCCGGCCTCCCGTGCGATCCGCGCGGTGCCGTCCGTGCAGTTGTCGGCGACCACCACCACGGACAAACGTTCGCTCGGCCACCGCTGCGCGGCGATGCCGCGCAAGGTTTCCCCGAGCACCAATTCCTCGTCGTGGGCGGGAACCACCACCGCGACCCGCAGGTCCGCGGCGGGGCCGGGCGCCGATCGCCGGCGCGTCGCCGACACCAATACGGCGCCGAGCCACACGGTCGACACCAAGGTCGTCGCGGCCACGGCGCCGAGCAGGATTTCAAGCAGAAGGATCATGGAGAGGTCCAAATTGCGGCCCGGCCGACACGGGGGCGACCGGGCCGCGTGTCCGAAGTCAGATGCGGAACCACCGGCGCAGCCAACTCGGAACATGGTCCTGGGTGCGGTTCATGACCACGCCCATCATCTTGTCCTTGCCCAGTTTGTCGAGGGCGGTGTTCACCACTTCCTTCGGTGTCACCCCGGACCAGACCACCATCACCATGCCGTCGATGTACGGTTTGATGGGCATCACGTTTCCGGTGGAAACCGACGGCAACTCCACCACGATGACATCGTAGAGCTCGCGGCTCGCGGCCAGGAACTCCGGAAGGATCGGCGAGCGGGCGACCCGATTCGGGTTTTCCGGATCCTTGCCGCCCGGCACGAAATAGAAGCCCTTGCAGTCGTCGGATTCGATCGTGGGCACCGTGTGGTGATCCCCCTCGAGCACGTCGACCACGCCTTGGCCATCCGGCACGCCGAGTCGTTGCGAGAGCGTGTTGCGGCTCAGGCTGAGATCGACCAAGCAGACCTTCTTGAAGCTGTTGCGAGCGATGCTCATCGCCAGGTGCAACGCGATGGTGGTCTTGCCTTCGCCCGGGATGGCGCTGGTGACCCCGATCACGACCGACTTCTGCCCCTCGAAGAGGGAGCGGTCCATCAGTTCATGGGTGCGCAGCGCGGCCGGAGTCGCGAGGTATTCGATCGCCGTGTGCAGGTGGCCGAAGTGCTCGTGGGTCCGTTCGATCCGGATCCGCGGACGGGCCGGCAGGTTGTCGGTTCCGTCCGGATACGGCAACCCTTCGTCCAGATCGGGGCGCAACGACAGGTCGTCCTCGCGATCCACTCCCCGCTTCGCTTCGTCGGACATCCGATACTCCCTGATTTTCACGCCCTGCCTCCAATCGCCGGTGCGGATCCACCGGGCAGGCGGCGATTCGTGCCGCGCACCGGGAATCGAAGCTGGGTGCTCTCCGGCAGACTCGCCAGGACAGGCATTTCCAGCGATTTCATCGCATCCATTTCGTAGCGCAGCGACGGATCCATCCATTCGCGCAGCACGATCAGGCCCAGGGCGAGCACCAACCCGACGGCAAGCGCGGTCGCGATGGAAATCGCCTTCTTCTTGGCGGTCGCGGTGGACTCCGCCGTGATGATGTTGAGCGGATTGATCTGCGACCGGGCGGTCACCTGGCCGAGATCGCGCTTGATGGTGGCCTGCTGGCGGCGCTCGATGAGGTCTTCGAACTGTCCCTGCAGGAGCTTGTAGTCCCGCACCCGTTCGGTGAGGGTTCGCTCGTCGGCGGGCAACTTGGCGATCAGCGCCTCGTATTCCCCGATCCGTGCATCGATGGCCGACATCTGCGCGTTCTGCGTTTTACGTTCGATCTCCGCCTCGACGATGCGCTGTTCGATGTCGCGGTACTCGGGATTGTCCACCACGGTCGACTCGAGCACGTTGCGGGACCGCGTGGGATCCGCCTTCTCGCGCTTTCGAATATCGCTTTCAAGCGCCCGGATCTTGCGGTCGATGTCCTGCACCACGGCGCTGGAGGGCTTCCAGTCGCGGCGGATGCGGTCGGCGCGCTGCGCCATCAATTCCCGCAGTTCGCCAATCGCCGGATCGTTGCCCACCCGTTGCTCGAGCACGCTCACCGGCTTGATCTGGCCAAGTCGGGCACGCAGCGCGGTCAGTTTCAGGTCCGCATCCTGCGCCTTGATCGACAACTCGTCGCGCTGCATCTTGAGGTTGGTGACCGCATCGATCTGGCCGGTCAGCGCGTCGGGGAGCAGGCCGGAGTGGGTCTGCTTGAACGCCACGAGCGCCTTTTCGGAATCCTGCATCTTCTTGCGGAAGACCTCGACCTGGCTGTCGAGGAACGCGAGGGTGCCTTGCGACGCGGCGGAGTTGTCGAGTTCGGCCTGATGGATGAACTCCTTCTGCAACGCGTCGACGAGGGCTTCGCATTCCACGGAATCGGACCAGACCAGATTCACCTGGATGACGCTCGAGCTGATCGGCCCCACGGAGACATTCTTGACGAATTCGTCGAATCGCTCGTCCTTGACGCGGGGGTCGGTGTTGATCGGGTTCTTGAGCTTGGCCGCCTTGATCGCCCGATCGACGAAGCCACCGGGCATGGTGTCGCGCATCAGGTCCTGGAAGGCCTGGGCCTTGACCTGCGCCGGGGTGCTCCAACCAACATCCGCCTTGTACCCAAGTGTTCGAGTGACTTCGTTGACTTCCTCGGTGCCGAGCCGAATCGTTGCCGAGGCCGTGAACTTGGCCGCGCGGACGATGAGGGCGGTGCCCACGACTCCGGATACTCCGACCAAGGTGATCGCGAAGACCAGCCAGTTTCGGAAGAAACTATCCAGAATCCGGAAGATGATGTAGTTGCGTTGATAGTTCAGCATGATCGCTTCCTTACCGGACCACCCACCCGATGAAGGGGAGCATGCCGAGGACATCGCGGAGTCCGAAGCCGGGACGTTGGCCGGCGACTTCCTTGACCGGAACGAACAGGATGTCGCCCGGCTTGAGATCGAAGTCCTTGGTCATCACCTGCGTGACGGTGGCGGACGCCTTGTTCGGTTCGACCTTGGGGGTCACCTTGGGCTCCGGCTTCTTGCCGCCGATGCCCTCGAGGTTGATCGGAATGGTTTCCCACGGCGCCCCGTCCGTCGTTTGGCGAAGGATTGCGGCGTTGCGCAGATCCGCG
>JBJTRZ010000445.1:0-5040 GCA_046076415.1 Armatimonadota bacterium | reverse complement strand
GTCGCGGTGGTGCCCGACGGCGCCCAAGTCCTCGCCGCAACGCGCGATGCCCACGGAGCTCCCGTTGAAACCATCGGGGTTTCGGAGCACGCGCACGGTGCGGGTTCGGCCATCCTCCTCGCTCCGGATGTCGTTGGAAGCATCGTTCGCATCCAAATGGGCAACCCGGTGCACCGCGACGGGGTCCCCTCGGCGGACGGCACCGCGCCGGTCGGCGACGGTATCCGCAAGAGCGACGACGGCATCGTGCTGGACTGGATCCTCGATCGGAGGAGCGTTCCCGAAACTCCCGAACTGCGGTGTTTCCTCGATCCACAGGCCGATCTCTGGCGCGAGCTGATCCTGCGGGCCCTCCTCCACGCCTCGACGCGCGCACGGTCGGCGCTCCGACTGCTTTGGTACTGGCCGAACAACCTTCCGGCGATCGGCCACCTGTCGCACGATTCCGATGGCAATGTTCCGGAACGCGCGGAGGAACTGCTCGCCGCGCTGGCACGCGCGGGCGCGCCCGGGACTTGGTGCATCATCCTGCCCGGCTATTCCCCCGAGCTTTTGGAGCGCATCCGGTCCGCCGGACATGAACTGGCAACCCATTACGATGCGATGTCTCCGGGAACGATCTTTTCGGAACACGAATTCGATGCGCAGTGGAGGGAGTTGCGGGCCCGGTTCGGCACCGACCCCGTTTCCAACAAAAACCACTACCTACGCTGGGAAGGCGATGTCGATATCCTTCGTTGGTGCATCGAGCGAGGGATCCGTATGGATCAATCCAAGGGAGCATCGAAGACCGGCGCCGCCGGATTCGCGTTCGGTTCCTGCCATCCCTACCGTCCCGTCGACGCGGACGGGCGGTTGCTCGACATCCTCGAACTCGCCACGCCGACGCAGGACCTGCATGTGTTCGCTCCCGAGTCCCTGGCTCGGCCGCTGCTCGAATCGGCGGTGCGGACGCATGGGGTTGCCCACTTCCTCTTCCATCCGGCGCACATGAACAAGCCCGGTGTCGCGGATTCGCTGGTGCGCACGGTGGAGGCGGGCAAGGCCATGGGAATGCACTGGTGGACCGCCGAAGGCATCATCGCCTGGGACCTGGCGCGCAGAACGGCCCGGTGGACGAACGGCGCGCTGAGCGCCGCCGAACCGTTTCGTGGCGCGACCGTGCTCGTGCATGCGCCGTGGGAGACGAACGTGCGGTGCGGTGGCGCACCAATGGACTCGACCCGGCGCTGGGGAGTCGACCTGCACGTCGCCATTGTGGATGTGCACCCGGGAAAGTGCATCGAAATCGAGGCCGGCCAATGAACGATCTACCCGCCGGATTTGGGGGCGAACCCGCGAAACAAACGCCGTACGGCAGGTGGGAACGCTACGGAGTCGAGGAGATCGACGAACTCGCGGAAGCGGTGCGCCAGCAGACCCTGTTCTACGCATCGGGCCGCAAGGTCAAGCAACTCGAGTCCGATTTCGCGGCCAAACTCGGTGCGCGGCACGCGATCGCGACCAGCAGTGGAACCGCATCCATCCACGCGGCCCTGATCGCCGCGGGCATTTCGCCCGGCGACGAGGTGATCGTCTCCCCAATCACCGACATGGGCACGGTGGCGCCGATCCTATTCCAAGGGGCGGTGCCCGTCTTCGCCGATCTCGATCCGAGCGGGCATGTCCTCGACCCCGGGGACGTTGCTCGGCGCATCACGCGCCGCACCAAGGCGGTGCTCGCGGTCCATCTTTGGGGAAATGCGTGCGATCTCGACGCGCTGGGAGCCCTCTGCGACGAGCACGGCATCCATCTGATCGAGGACTGCGCTCAAGCGTTCGGCGCCACATGGCGCGGTCGTCCGGTGGGCACGATCGCGCCGATGGGTTGCTTCAGCCTCAACGAGTTCAAACACATTTCGTGCGGGGACGGCGGTATCGTGGTGACCGACGACGATGACCTCGCGGTACGCCTGCGCCTCGCCACCGACAAAGGCTACGACCGTCGTCCCGATGCCCTGATCCGCCAGCCGACTTTCCTCTGCAACAATTACCGGATGACCGAGTTGCAGGGCGCGGTGGCCGTCGCGCAATTGCGCAAGCTCGACGCGATCGTGGCGCGTCGCCGGGAATTCGCGGAGGGTTTGAGGAAGCGGCTCACGGAATCCCCCGGCCTCCTGCTTCCGACCCCGACCCCGGGCGCCGACCCGTCCTGGTGGTTCTTTTTCCTGCGCATCGATCCGGTGCGCCTTGGCGTGGATGCCAAACAGTTCGCCGCCCTTTTGGGCAAGGACGGAATCCGGGCCTCGCCGAACTACATCGGCGTGCCTATTTACCGCTACCCGATCTTCGCCGACCATTCGGCGTTTCCGCGGGGCGGACACGCGTACGAACGGCAGTGCTATCGGGCTGGCGATTGTCCGGAAGCGGAGGCCATACTCGACACGGGAGTCCAGATACCCGTTTCCGAGGGTTTCACGGAGACCGACCTCGAGGAGGTCGCCCACGGCGTCGACCGTTTGTGCCGATGGCTTTCCACACACGATCGGTACGCCTCCATCGCCTGATCCGCCCCGTTTTCGAGAAGGATTCCCATGCCCAATCCCAAAGAAACGCATTCCGCCACGCGCATCCGCTCGCTGGGCAAGCCATGCCGATCGCGCAATGTCCTCGCGGGGCGTCTGGTCGCCTTCGACGGTCGCAAGGAGTTCATCCTGACCAACATGAACGAAGCGGCCAACATGGAGCTCATCCGCATCGACGTGGATCGCCGGACGGCCAAGGTGATCGGTGCCCCGGCGGGGAGCGGAGCCTGGGCGCTCAACCACCTCGGCGGCGGTCGCATGGCCGTGGGCACCTACTACGACGGAACTTGGATGCTCTACGACGTGCGCCGCGAAGCGTGGATCGGAAAAGGCAAGTTTCCCGGCGAGGATTACCTCTGGAATTTCGCGGTCGGCAAGGACGGGCGCATTTTCGCGGGGACCTATCCCGGAGGAAAGCTCGGCAGCTACGATCCCGGCACCGGCGCGATCGAGGACTGCGGCGCTCCCACCAAGTCCGCCGGCAACCAATACCTGCGCTATGTCTCGCCCCTTCCCGACGGACGGATGTTCTGCTACTTCGGCATGTCCAAGACCGAGTTGCGCATTTGGGACCCGAACGCACGTTCTTGGTCGGACGCCCCGTCGTCGCTGGCGGGAACCACCTGGGGTACGGTCTGGAACGGGTGCTTCGTGGCGGGAAAGTCCGCCTGGTCGGGACCGGATCTCGCGCGGATCGATCCCTTGCCGTTTCCAAAACCGCCGGTCGACGAATGGAATGTCGATGTCGCGCTGACCGACGCGCAGCGCTTGGTGATTCGTTCGGGACGGCGGACCTGGACCCTGAAATCCGGGGAAGCTCGCCTCGTCGAATGCCCGGAAATGCCATTCGCCACCGGCAACATACTCGGTATCGACGACGACGGAACCATACTGGGAGTCCGTGGCCAGGATTGGTTCAAAGTCGCCCCGGGCAAAGCGCCGATCGTCGAGGCGATCCCCGGCGAAGCGGGTCCGCGACCAACCCACTTTCTCGAGGCCGATGACCGCGGGCGGGTATGGGGTGGTCCGACGTTTGGACAAACGTTGTTCCACGTGGATGTCCGCTCCGGCCGCACGGTCAACACGCGAACGGTCTCCGACCATGGCGGAGAGGTTTACGATGTCGCGGTCGTCGACGGCATCTGCTATGCCGCGTCCTACGTGGGGGGCGAGGTGATCCGGTACGATCCCTCCGCGCCTTGGGACCAGATCGGACACGTGAATCCCCGTCCCATACTGACCCTCACACCCGACCACATACGTCCGTCGGGTGGAATCCGAGTTCTGCCTCGCCGACGTCTGGCATCGGGGTGGATGGCCAAATACGGCGCCTACGGGGGTGCCCTTGCCATCACCGATATCGACTCCGGCAAATCGATCGTCCACCGCGATCCGCTTGGACCGTTCGCGATCCAAGGAGTCTGCGCCGCCGGCGACGCGGTGTTCATCACCACGACCACGTCCGCGAACGGACTCCCCGCCCGCACCGACACGTGGTCGCGCATCGGTCTCGTCCAGCCCGAGGACGGACGCGTGCTCTGGTCGGCCGAGGTTCCCGGAGAGCGCTCCGCGGCGCACCCGGTCCACGATCCCGTCACCCGAACCGTGCACTTCGTCGCGGAAGGGCGCATTCGACGGGTCGATTTGGGCGAACCCCGCCTGCATCCGGTCGGAGACGCCCCCAAATGCACCGGAGCCGGGTTGGCGTTGTCGCGCGGACGGATTGTTTTCGCGGAGGACCGTGTCCTCAAGGCGCTCGACCCCGCCAATGGAACCGTGGCCACCATCGCGGAATTGCCCGGCAAGGTCGCGAAACTGGCCGCGGGACCGGACCGTCTCTACGCCATGGTCGGCGTCGAACTCTACGAAATAAAGGAGGCGCGCCCATGAGCCGGCTCGCATTGCACGGCGGATCTCCCGCACGCACCCTCGAACTTCCCACCTGGCCCGTTTGCGATGCCCGCGAGGAGGAAGCCCTGCTCTCGGTGCTCCGATCGGGCCAATGGGGGCGCCTCTCCGGTACGTTCGTCCGCTCGGTCGAGGAACGCTTCGCGGACTATGTCGGCACCAGCCGGGCGATCGCCTTCAACAGCGGCCACACCGCCCTGCGCATGGCATTGCTCGCGCTCGATCCGGAGCCGGGCGCCGAAGTGATCCTCCCGCCCTACACGTTCGTCGCGTCGGGCGCCGCCATCGTATCGGCCAACCTGACTCCGGTGTTCGCCGACATCGACGCAGGTTCGTTCTGTTTGGATCCCCGCGCGGTGGAGGCGGCGATCACGCCGCGCACCCGCGCCATCATGCCCGTTCATCTCGGGGGCCAAATCGCCGACATGGACGCCATCCTGGACATCGCCAAGGCCCGCAACCTGAAGGTGGTGGAGGATTGCGCGCAGGCGATCGGGGCGACGTGGGAGTGGCGTCCGCTGGGTGGTGTCGGCGACATCGGATGCGTCAGCTTTTATCCCACGAAGAA
>JBJTRZ010000444.1:0-3078 GCA_046076415.1 Armatimonadota bacterium | reverse complement strand
GGAAAGCGACCTGGTTCGACCCGCGATCCGGACGCACGCCGGGAATCGGCACGATTCGGCCCACGGCGGGCCGTTGGGTCATTCCCAAAACACCCACGCCCGAGGACTGGGTGCTCCGCCTCGACGCGGTGGGCGGAGCGCGCATGGACGCGGTTCCTTCCCGGTGGGCGGCGGTTCGTGCGGAGCGCGACCGCGACCGCTCCCGGAACGTGGCCGCGCTGGCCGACGTGCGATGTTCGTCGAACGACGATGCGCACAAGATCTATGCGGCGCGGCATGCGGTGGATGGCAACGCGGATCCTTCGGTGTGGATCCACTGGTCGAGCGACCCGGCGCGCGAGACTCCGTCGCGCGAGGGTCCCACCTGGCTTTCCCTCGAATGGTCGAAGCCGGTGGACATCGCCGAGGTTCGGTTGACGTTCAAATCCGAATACGAAGTGTCTTCCTACGCGCTCGAGGCCGACGGTCGGGTCGTTGCCGAGGTGGAAACGAACCGGGAATCCCGCCGCGAGCATCCCTTTTCGCCGCCGTTGCGCGTGCGGAAACTCCGTTTCCTGGGGCGACGTGGCCCCGATGTTCAACCGGAAATCGTTCGCGTTGTGGAAATCGAGGCCCTCGCACCGCGCCGCGGTCGATGACGTGCCGCGGTGCGAGTTGGCGCGCGGGCCTGCGAACTCAGCGCAGGAAGGCGCGCACCTCGACCCTGCGATTGCAGGCGAGCGAACCTTCCGTGGCGAGGCGCAGCGCGGTTTCGTGGTCGGCAACCTCGACGATCCAGAAACCGGCGATGTGTTCCGGCGCGACATGGATCGGTCCCGGGGAAACGATGCCCGCACCGGCGCGATTGTCGATCACCACGGCATCGGCGGGCCCGACGATTCCCGCCGCGAGGATCCACTGGCCGTTCGCCTCCAAGGCATCGTTGAACGCGTCGATGGCCCGCATTTCGCCTGGGGTGGCGGGTTCATGGCCCGAGGCGATCACGAAAAGACTGTATTTCATGCGGGTGCGCTTTTCGGGCGGTGGGCCGCCCACGGCGCCAGTATAGCCCTCCGGTTGGACCCTGCTCCACCGGGCGGGGGCTTCGACCGGGCCGACCGACCCGCGGTACCCTGAACCGGGCAACCGCTTCGGTCCCGGAAGGAACACGCCATGATCCGCATCGGTTTGGTCGACTTCGACACGTCGCATGTCCAAGCGTTCACCCAGCGCCTCAACCATGTGGACTGCCCCGAATCCGATTGGGTGCAGGGCGCACGCGTGGTCGCGGGTTGTCCGGGAACGTCCGAAATGATGCCGGAGCGGATTCCCGGCTACCGCGATGCACTGGCGGGGTACGGGGTCGAACTGGTCGAGGAACCGGAAGCCTTGATCGGCAAGGTCGACGCGGTGATGGTCGAGTCGCAGCAGGGGAGCAAGCACCTCGAACATGCCCTGCGCTTCCTCCGCGCCGGACTACCGGTGTACGTGGACAAGCCGTTCGCGGGTTCGCTCGCCGAGGCGGACGCCATGCTGGCGGAGGCCGAGCGGGCGGGGTTGCCATTGATGTCGTGCTCGGCGCTGCGCTACGACCCCACGGTGGTGGCCGCCCGGGCCGCCTGCGAATCGCTCGGGCCGATCCTGGCGGTGGATGCGTGGACTCCGGCTGCGCTCCATCCGGGAAATCCCGGCATGTCGCACTACGCGATCCACGGCCTCGAGATGCTTTATGCGCTGCTCGGCCCGGACTGCCGGGAGGTCTCCATGACGTTCACGCCGGTCGGCGAAGTGGTGGCGGGGGTGTGGGAATCGGGCCACGTGTCCACCGTGCGCGGCATCCGGACCGGCCACGCGGGAATGGGATTCACCGCGCACCATGAAAAGGGACGCCAAACGCACGTGGTCGCGGGCAGCACGTTCTACACGCGGATGCTCGAAGCCGTGGTCGGAATGTTCGCGAGCGGTGCCAGCCCGATTCCCCGCGGCGAACTGCGCGGCATCGTGGCGTTCATGGACGCCGCCGAGCGGTCGCGGCTCGCCGGAGGCGTGCCCACTCCCCTTGCCTGAAACCGCCCCGGGCGGTCAACCCCAGGCGGCTTGGATCCGCGCCACCGCCGTCGCAATATCCTCCATATCGGCGCGGGTGCCCAGCAGATTGGGTTGGTGCATCCGCACGATCCGTTCGTGCGCGTCCTCCGAAACCGGACATTGGACGTCGCGGTACTGGAAATCGCACTTGCCGCAGCAACCCGGTGCTCCGCGGGCGAACAAGTCCTCGCGGTACAGCGGCGGGTAGGACTGGTCGGCGGGAATCCCTTCGGCCGCCAGGGCCTTGAGGATGTCGGCGAGGCCGCGGCCACCGAACGCGGCGGGGTCGATCCAGAAACTGTAGAGATGCCATGCGTGGCGCGTGACCCGCGGGTCCACCGGCAGGGGCTCGACACCGGGAATTTCGGCGAGCAGGGTCGTGAGATATCGCGCGTTGTCGTCGCCGCGCGGCCTGCGCCTCGGCCCGGGTCATTTGACCGCGCAGGATGGCCGCTTGAAACTCGGTCATGCGGTAGTTGCTGCCGAGCACCGCGTGCTCGTACCAGCGTCCCCCGCGCCGGCGACCGACATTGTGCACCGACCAAATGTCGTCGGCGAGCCGGTCGTCGTTGGTGACGATCGCCCCGCCTTCGCCTGCGTTCAGATTCTTGCTGGCTTGGAAACTGAACGTCCCCGCGTCGCCGATGGCCCCGACCGGTTGTCCGTTCCACTGGGCCAAATGCGCCTGCGCGGCATCCTCGATCACCGCCCAACCGTGTTTTGCCGCCACCGCGCGCACGCCGTCGAGATCCGCCGGACATCCCCCCACGTGCACCGGAATCACCGCCTTGGTACGGGGAGTGGCCGCCGCGGCGACGGCCGCGGGATCGATGTTGAGCGACGTGCGTTCGATATCCACGAAAATGGGCCGTGCTCCGACCGCGAGGACGCTGCTGGCGGTGGCCATGAACGTGTAGGCGGGAACGATCACATCGTCGCCGCACCCAACCCCCATGGCCCGCAGCACGATCTCGAGGGCATGGCTCCCGTTGGTGACCGCGCAGCAATGCT
>JBJTRZ010000443.1:0-2183 GCA_046076415.1 Armatimonadota bacterium | reverse complement strand
GTGACAAGGCGCGGCACGAGGCGGACGACTGGGAGGGCACGGTTTCGGCGCTGGAGGGAACGTTCCCCACGCAAACGTTCACCCTGACCCGGGCTTCGGCCACCGTGACCGTGACCACTTCGTCGTCGACCGTGATCTACGCGAAGGATTCGACGGTCGCGGCCATGCTCGCCAACGGCAAGAAGGTGGAAGTGCGGGGTGTCTTCGACGCGGCCGCGCGGACCATCGCAGCCACCTCCGTCAAGATCGAGGATGCGTCCTCGGGCACGTCGGACACCGACGAAGCCAAGGGCGCGCCGTCGGAGCTCGACTCCGCGAACGGCAAATTCACGTTGACGATCGCCAAGGCCGAAGGATTCGTTCCCGACCGCGCGGCGGTGTCGGTGGTGCTCGCGCCGGGCGCCGTGTTGCGCGGCGAGCGCGGAGCCAAACTTTCCCTTTCGAACTTTTTCACGAAGCTTGCCACCGAGCCGTTCGTTGAGGTCGAGGGCCTCTACGACGCATCCACGGGGGTGCTCACCGCGACGCGGGCCAAGCTCGAGCACGGTCGCCCGGGCAAGGAGCACGAGGACGGCAACGGCAGCGACGACGACGACCACGAGGGCGGTGGCCACGGCCACGGTTGATCGGCAACCGGTCGGTTTCCACGGCGGGCGGAGGCGAACAGCCTCCGCCCGCTGTTTTTTTGTCCACGACTTGGCGGTTTGTCGCGGATCACTTGCCGTCAATATGCCGCGAAGGGGAGGGAGGGTGTCTCGATCGACCGGTACCACGGCCTCGACCGCGGGCGGGATGGGTGGAGGCACCGCATCGGGCACCGCGGCGAAACGGATGGAATCAGGAGATCACACGACCATGACACGACGATGGGCCCTCGCGGCCATGCTGGCGATCCTTCCCTTCTCGATGCTCGCGACCGGCTGCGGCGGGAGCAAGGCGGGCTCGCGCGCCCCGGTGGCGGTGTACGCCACGGACAATTTCGACAGCGATTACGATCAGGTTTGGGCGACCGTGCGCAAGGTGGAATTGATCGACGCCTATTCCAGCGCGTTCACGGTCTTCGATGAACCGTCGGGCCGCCAAATCGATCTCGCGGGTCTGGCGCAAAGCGACGGTGGTTTGCAGTACGCGTTCCTCGGTACCGCCGATCTGGAAGTACGTACCTACACCAAGGTGCGCGTCACCATGGAACCGTCGATGACCGTGGTTCCCGACGGCTCGACCACCGGCACGGTCCACGAACTCTCGGACAGCCTGCCGCGCGACAAGAATGGCATGGTCCAGATGACGTTCGACCTGGACACGCCGCGCACGATGGGCAAAGTGGCCGACGATGTGGTGGTCGACTTCGACCTGACCAAGTTCGAGTTGCTCCATGGGCGCATCGTGCCGTTCCTCCAGGAAGGCAGCCGCGTCGATCTGTCGAAACTCGCCAACCAAGCGCCATTCGATTACCATGGCAGCATTTCCGACCTTGCCGGCACCTCGTCCGCGATGACGTTCAATCTCAAACAGAACGGCCGTACCATGGCGGTGGCGACGGACGCGGACACAGTGGTGTTGCAACGCGAATCCGGAGATTCCAAGGCGCTGGCCAACGGAGCGCGCGTCGAAGTCTACGGCGTGTGCGACCGGACCCAGCGCAAGATCATCGCGCAGGCGATCAAGATCGAGGATGCCGCCAACGAGGCGCTATATCCGAACGAAATGCGTGGCGTGGCGGTGTGCGAGAACTCCACCAACAAGACGGTGACCATGGATATCCATCGCACCGAGGGCTTCCGCCCCGAGCACGCGCGCACGATCGTTGGACTGACCGATGGAGTCGTGCTGCAAGGCCCCGATGGAAAGGCCTACGGCAGTGTCGACGCGTTCATGAAGGCGATGCAGAAGGGCTCGATCGTGGATGTGGAAGGGGTGTGGAATCGCACCGAAAACACGTTCGACGCCAAGCGGATCCAGATCGTGGACCACGCGGCCAACCCGGACTGATCGGGTCGTCGGTCGATGGTCCGGCGCAACCCGCCGGGCCATCGACCTTTTTTCGGTTCAGCCGGTCAACCTTTCAGGAAGGGATGGCCGACCACCGCGCCGAGTGCATCCTCCGAGCGGACGATTTCCGCCACCTCCCGCGCCCGCTGCGCCATGCCGGCGTCGGCGAGGACCCGGCGCAGGACTGTTTC
>JBJTRZ010000442.1:0-8654 GCA_046076415.1 Armatimonadota bacterium | reverse complement strand
CGGAGCCACGGCCCCCCAATCCGACGAGCCGTTCCACGGGAGGACGGTCAACGACATGATGACGGGCACCAACGCGATTCCCGGCGCCATGTAATAAAGCATCTTGTCGACGTTGGCCGGAACGATGTCTTCCTTCATCATCAGTTTGAGTGCGTCCGCCATCGGCTGCAACAAACCTTGCGGACCCACCCGGTTCGGCCCAAGGCGCCCTTGCCACCACCCCAGGAGGCGGCGCTCCAGCCATACGAGGACCGGCACCGAACCGAGTCCTCCAGCGAGGGCAATCACGAACCGCAGCACCGATCGGACGATTTCCGCCCACCAAGGGATCTCGGCCCCAGGGAGAACGAACAACGATCGCCAAATTTCACCGTTCATGAAATCCATGTCAGCGGACTCCTCCGGCGATGGTGCTCCACTCCCGTGCGATGTCCTTGGGCGAGAAGTACGGAGCAAGATTGCCGCACCGCGCAAGGAGATCCGCGAGTATCCGCCAATCCGGCAGTACACCGCCTCGCGGGGGGATGGCTTGGGCGAAGGTTTGGTGGCGACCTTCGACGTTCACGAATGTCCCTTCCTTTTCCGCGAACGAAGCCGCTGGGAGGACGACGTGAGCCTGGCGAGCGGTCTCGGTCAGGAACAGATCCTGCACGATCAGGAAAGGGACCCGCTTCAGTGCATTCGACGCAAGATCCGCATCCGGGAACCGTTCCGCAGGGTCGCTCCCCATCACGTAAAGACAACGTACTGCGCCCGAAACGCAGGCGCCGAGTATTCCGTGCATATCCAGACCCGAATCGGCCTGCGCCATGGACCAGCCCGGCCAAGTGGATTGCAGCCCCGGATCGGCACCGGCAACCCCACGATCCGGGAGGCATCCGGCCTCCGATGCTCCACGACTGCCGGAGCGCGAGACCAGGATTTCCCATCGCGCTCCAACGGACGAACATGCCCTCTCGATCGCGTCGAAGTCGGATTGTGTCAAGTCCTCGGAGACGAGAAGCAGCGTTTCCGGACGAAGGGCCGCAATCGCCGCTTCGACCGATTCGGCCGCGACATGGATCGTCGTGCGACGCCGAATCCCCTTGCGCAAGCGCAGGTGCACCATCGGTTGATCCAATTCGCAACGGAAACCGCAGGTCACCACATGGGCTTCCGCCTCCAAGCGGGCGAAGCGGAAGTCGGTCGAACGTACCGGATACGCATGGTACCGATGGTCGACGCTCTTCGCTCCGAGCGTGCCCTTGAGCAACTTGGCGAAAAGGTAATTTTCCTCGAGCGTGCACCGATTCGAAGCAATCCCGGCGACGGCACCGGACGCCGCATGATGCCGCAATTCCTCCGCCACGCGTGCGAGCGCCGTGTTCCAGTCCGTGGGCACCAAACGGCCTTCGGGATCACGGACCAGCGGTTGCGTCAGACGGTCGGACGAATTCACATGGAAATGGCCGAATTTGCCGCGATCGCAAGTCCATTCCTCGTTGACGTCCTCGTTCGTGCGCGCATTGACGCGAACGACCTCTCCCATGCGGTGCTGGAGCGCGATATTGCACCCATTTCCGCAGCGCGAACAAACCGAATCCGCCGACTTGACTTCCCAAGGGCGCCCCTTGAATCGGTACTGCCGACTGGTGAGTGCGCCGACCGGACAGATCTCGATGGTGTTCCCGCTGAAATTGGAATCGAAGTTCGCGCCCAGAAACGGCCCCACCTCGGCGGCGGCGCCGCGATTCAGCAGGCCGATCTTGCTATCTCCCGCGATTTCGTCGGCGAAACGCGTGCAACGCATGCACTGGATGCACCGTTCCCGGTCGAGCACGACATGGTCGGAAATCGGCCGCGACTTCGGGAAGTGCCGTTTCTCCTCGACGAACCGCGATGTCGGGGGGCCGTACGCGATCGTCATGTTTTGCAGGGGACATTCCCCGCCCCGGTCGCAAATGGGGCAATCGAGCGGATGGTTCGCCAGAAGGAATTCGAGAATGCCCGCCTGAGCCTTCTTCACGTCGGGGGTATTGGTCCGAACCACCATCCCATTGCCGCAAGGAACGGTGCACGTCGCCATGATGGAGGCGCGGCGCTGTCCGAACATCTCGAGTTCGACGCTTGCCAGGCACATGCGGCACGCGCCGACGCTGGTGAGGCGGGGGTGGTAGCAGAAGTAGGGAATGTCGGAGCCCGCACGAAACGCGGCTTCGATCACCAAGGTCCCTTTCGGAACCTCGACTTCCTTGCCATCGACCACCAACGTGATCATTTCGGCACCCGCTGCCTTGGCTGCGGCGTGATCCGCCTCGACCTTGGCCGCATCCGCCTTTTCCCCGGCGGTTCGATCCCGCGTTTGGTTCGCGTTGTCAGACATGGAGGGTTTCCTGGAGGGTTCGACCTTCGACGAGGCCGCAAGAGCGGAGCATCAGCCACGACCTCCGGTCCGAATATATTCGAGGTATTCGTCACGGAACAAGCGCAAGGAAGTCATCACCGGCCAGATGGCTCCCTCGCCCAATGCGCAGAAGCTTTTGCCACGGATGTTGTCGCAAATGTCCCAGATCAGGTCGATATCCGACTCCCGCCCCGCCCCACCAACGATGCGCGCGTAGATCTTCGTCAACCAGTCGAGGCCTTCACGGCACGGCGTGCACTTTCCGCAGGATTCATGATGGTAGAAATCGACCAGCCGTTGGGTTACCCGCACGATGTCCGTGGTTTCGTCGAACACGATCAACCCGCCGGAACCGAATCCCAGCGTTTGCGTATTCTGCGGTACTCCCTCGTAATCGAATGGATAGTCGAGGGGTTCCGGAGGAGCGAAGCCCATCGAACTTCCACCGGGAATGTAGGTTTTGAGACGATGGCCGTCGCGGACCCCACCGGCTAGTTCGAGCACCTCGCGAAACGGCGTGCCGAGGGTGATCTCGTAAACCCCGGGTTTTCGGACATGCCCGCTGACGGAAAGCAGTTTGGTGCCACGCGAACGCGGGGATCCGTAGCCGACTTCCGCGTACGCGGCGCCTCCCATCGAAAGGATGACCGGTATGGTCGCAGCCGTCTCCACGTTGTTGACCACCGAAGGCCGTTCCCAAACCCCCCGGACCATCGGCAAAGGGGCCGCGGGGGGCTTGAGACGAGGCATCCCGCGCTCTCCCATCAGGCTCGACATCAAAGCCGATTCCTCGCCGCATTCGTAGGCGCCCGCACCCAGATGGGTGTGAATGTGAAACGACAACCCGGATCCGAGGACATTGTCTCCGCAGAAGCCCGCCGCATACGCTTCGTTGACCGCCCGCTGCACGGACTTCCACGGTTCGATGTATTCCCCGCGAATGTAGATGTAGCACGTGCTCGCCCGCACCGCGACCATGGAACAGAGGCACCCCTCCACGAGCAGGTGGGGAAGATGGTTCATCAGATCGCGGTCTTTGGCGGTACCCGGCTCACCTTCGTCGGCATTGATGATGAAGTAGTGCTCGACGTCGCGGTTCTTCGGAAAGGCATTCCACTTGATATGGGTCGGGAAGCCGGCCCCGCCGCGACCACGAAGACCGGATATCTTCACCTCTTCGATGATCGCATCGGGTTCCATGGCGAGGGCCTTGCGAAAGCCCTCGTACCCACCGTGGGCCACGTAGGTTTCGATACGGTCGATCCCCGGTACGTTGCGGTGCTTGTACAGCAGTTGATGTTGTTCGAGCATGGATCGATCCTAGAACGAAGCCTGTTCGGGCATGGCGGCCTGCGGCGGCGAAACCACCTCGCTCGGCGCGTCCTTCAACGACTCCACAATTCGGTCGAACGCATCGGGCGTCACATTTTCGTGGTACCGCCCACCCACTTGCAGGGCGGGAGCATTGCAGCACGCACCGAGGCACTCGACCCGGGCCAGGGTGAACTTTCCGTCCGGGGTGGTTTCACCCGCGGCAACGCCAAGGCGGTGTTCCGCATGGGCGATCAATTCGTCCGCTCCAAGCACCATGCACGAAATGTTTTGGCATATCTCGATGCAATGCGTCCCGATCGGTTCCTTGTTGTACATGGTGTAGAACGTGGCCACACCGGCGACATCGGATTCCGCGACACCCAAATGTTCCGCAACCTCGCGCATCGCCGCCGGGGGAAGCCAGCCTCCATACACTTCCTGGGCCACCCAGAGGGCCGGCAACAACGCCGCCCGCGGAGTCGGGTAGCGCGAAACCAAAGTGTCCAGCCGTGCCCGAACCGCGTCGTCGAACCGCGGGGCCGCGGTGTCGTTCGCGCTCATCGAGCCCCTCCACGGTTCGTTCGGAAACCACCGACAGTGGGCCCGGTGGCCCGCCGGACGCCGAGAACGACCGGGCCGGACATCCACGCCGCGAAACCATTCCACGGATTGGTGGTTCCAACGCGCGCCGAGACGACTCGGAACGACAAAAGGGATCGGTTTTCCACTAGCGGTCGATATCTCCCAGAACGATGTCGATCGAGCCGATCATCGCAACGACGTCGGCCATCATCCTGCCCTCGCACATGCGCGGGAGCGCTTGCAGGTTGTAGAACGACGGCCCCTTGATGCGCACCCGGTAGGGCTTGTTCGAGCCATCCGAGACCACGTAGTAGGCCTTTTCGCCACGGGGTCCTTCGACCGCGCCGAGCGCTTCCCCGACGGGTGGGTGGTAGCCTTCCGTGAACAGTTTGAAATGATGGATCAGGGCCTCCATCGATGTGTCCAATTCGGCCCGCGGAGGAGGCGCGATCTTCCGATCGGAAGTGCGAACGGGAGAACCATCGGGCATCGCCGCGATTTTCGCGAGCGCCTGACGCGCGATCGAGAGCGATTGCCGCAGTTCCTCCATGCGGACCCGGTAGCGCTCCAGGACATCGCCTTCGCGGCCAACCGCGACATCGAATTCGAATTCCTCGTAGCGGGAATACGGCGCGGCCTTGCGCAAGTCGAGATTGACTCCACTCGCCCGAAGCGAAGGACCGGTCAGGCCGAAGGAAATCGCTTCGGCAGCGGAAAGTATTCCAATTCCGCGGGTCCGCTCGATCCAAATCGGATTGTTCGAAAGGAGTCCTTCGTACAGTTCGATGCGTGCCGGGAACTCGGATAGGAACAACCCCACCCTCTCCATCCATCCCGTGGGAACGTCGCCGCGCAAACCGCCAGGACAAATCCAACTCGTCTTGGTGCGGACGCCGGAGAGATGCTCCTTGATTTCGAGAACGCGATCCCGGTCCTGCCACGTGTAGAAGAACACGCTCATCGCACCAATGTCCAGCGCATGGGTGCCGAGCCACAACATATGGGATGCGATTCGCTCGAGTTCGTTGAGCAGGACGCGAAGATATTGGGCCTTCGGCGGGATATCGACTCCGAGCAACTTCTCGACGGCAAGCGAATAGGCGAGGTTGTTGCAGAGATTCGAAAGATAGTCTTCGCGATCGGTGAGAACCAGCGCCTTGTAGTAGCCAAGGTTCTCCATCGTCTTTTCGATGCCCGTGTGCAGGTAGCCGATATGGGGTGTGCAGCGAACAACCGTTTCGCCGTCGAGTTCGAGCACCAAACGCAAAACACCATGGGTCGACGGATGGGATGGCCCCATGTTGATCGTCATGGTCTCGGCATCCGTCGCAGGATCGTAATGCCGTTCCACCTCGAGGCCGGCCGGCGTGGTGCGCGTCATGGAGTTGCTCATCGTGGGTTGCCTTGGAATCCGGTCCGCGTCACTGGGTGCGCACGTTGTGCGAAAACTCGACTTCCTCTCCGCCGAGCGGGAAGTCCTTGCGCAGCGGGTGCCCGATCCAGTCGTCGGGCATCAGGATGCGACGCAGGTCGGGGTGTCCGCGCACATCGATTCCGAACATGTCGAACACTTCACGCTCCGGCCATCCCGCAGCGTCCCAGACGGAGGAAACGGTGGGTATCCAAGCGTCGTCCTCCGGCACCGCGACCTTCACCACGATCCGGCGGGCGTCCCCGATCCTCATCAGCGAGTACACCAGTTCGAATCGATCGCCACCAAAACCCAATCGGTCGATCGCGAACAAGTCGCTCAGCAGCGCGAAACCCTGCGCGTCCCTGATACTCTCGAGCACCTGGACAATGGCTTCGCGTTGAACGAAGATCGTTTCGTGTCCGCGGTCCCGGCGAACCGCGAGAACCGCATCGCCATATCCGGCGGCGGCCAATGCGACCGCTTCCGGAACATCCTCGACCGCCGCGTTCGCGCCGATACCCCGAGCCAGATCGCTGGACGCGGTGCGAGCCCGGATCGCCAGATCGGAACCGGAAAGACCGAGACGAACGTCTACATCAACCATGGCAATGTACCGGCCCCCCCGCGGGGAGGTCTCCGGAGATCCTCCTCAGTAGCGTTCCGAGAATCGCTGGTCGGCGATCTTTCGTTGGAGTTCCATGATCGCGTGGATCAATGCATCCGGGGACGGAGGGCATCCTGGAACATAGATATCGACGGGAACGATTTGGTCCACGCCCTGAACGACGGCGTAATTGTTGAAAACTCCGCCGTTGCTCGCGCAGTCGCCCATGGCGATGACCCATTTGGGATCCGGCATCTGGTCGTAGACTTGGCGCAACACCGGTGCCATTTTCTTGCAAACGCGTCCGGAAACAATCATGACGTCGGCTTGTCGCGGGGAGGCGCGGAACGCCTCCGAACCGAATCGGGCGAGATCGAATCGCGAGTCCGTGGAGGCCATCATCTCGATGGCGCAGCACGCGAGACCGAACGTGGCGGGCCACAGGGAATTTTTTCGCGCCCAGTTCACCAGTTTGTTGGCGGACGCCGTGAGGAACGGTTGGTCGGTCTCTAGGCCCATTCGAATCCTCCACGCCGCCAAATATAGACATAGCCCACGAGCAGGATGGCCACGAACACCGACATTTCCGCGAGATTGAAAAGCATCATCGCTCCCGATTGCCGGTACGTCACTGCCCAGGGGTACAGGAAGATCGTCTCGATATCGAAGACAATGAACAGCATGGCGACCAAGTAGAATTTGATCGGAAATCGCTCGCGCGCTGAGCCGACCGGCGTAACGCCGCATTCGTAAGCCGACACCTTTGCCGCGGAGGGTCGCCGGGGTCCCAGCAGGGCCGAGAGTCCGATCAGCACGGCGGCGACCACGGCCGCCCCCAGCCCCATAACGAGCACCGGAATGTAGGTCTGCAGCGTGTTCATGGAGTTCATGCACCCGACTGCCCGACAGTACCAATCCACCAAGGCGATTGGTCGCGGGCGTCGCGGAGTCGGTGCGGAGTCTACCATGCAGGTACGCCCCCGGGCAATCCCACCCCTTGACATGCGCACGCGAATTGGTTACCCTTGTGCCGATAATGCCAAGGTACGTCGAATGTGCCTTGGACTCGTCCGTCGCCGGACGACCTCCCGTGAACACCATTAGCGGGAGTCCAACGGTGTCGCAGTTCCCGCATCTGGGCGTCGAATGCCACGATCGGGTTCCAATCACAGCAGGAGGCTTTGTCTCTCACAATGCGTAATCGACTTTCGACCCTCGTATCCGCGGGCGTCGTGCTTGGCGTCGCGGGTGCGGCGCTCGCCGACGACATCAAGGTGTCCGCCGGCCTCGAGTACAACTACTCGTACAACTTCAACAAGCCCGGCTCGCGCAGCAACACGTTCCTCTTCAACGGTCGCGATTCGGATTTCTCGATCAACCGCACCGAATTCTCGATTTCGAAGGCACCGTCGGCCTCCGGCAAGGCGGGCTTCCACGTGTGCTACATCGACGGCCAAGCGGGCGACGTGCTCAAGGCGCTGACCGGTGGCACTTCGAACTTTGCGGAAGCCTACGGAATTGTCACGGGCACTTTCGGCGATCGCGACCTGAGCGTCGAGGCCGGCCAGTTCAAGTCCCTCTTCGGTGTCGAGAAGATTCAAGCGGGCGACTTCTACTCCCGCAGCTTCAGCTTCCAACTCCTGCAGCCGATCCTCGGCAAAGGCGTCCGCGCCGCGCTTACGCTCGACGAGGACACCACGCTCACCGGCTACATCCAAAACGGCTTGTCCAATGTCGACAATTCGAACAAGGATCTTGCGTTCGGTGTGCAATACGGCCGCAAACTCGGCGAGGACAGCTCCGTCCGCGTCAACCTCGCGACGGGTCGTGAACCCGTCGTGTTGAACCAACCGGATCTTGCCCAAGCGGGTGTGAATCGGTCTTCGAGCATCGCCAACGTCGTCTACACGCGGGCCTTCGGCGAAGATACGTCGTTCGCGCTCGACGGGACCATCCGGTTTGGTCGCGACGCAAGCGACAACGACACGGACACCACGGGCATCGCGGCCTATTTGACCCGCAAGCTCGGAAACGGCGGAGCGTTCGCGGTCCGTGGCGAATATCTATCGCAGAGCAGCGCGACGGCGGGTCTCCTGCCTTCGGGTGCTGGCAACGTCAAGCCCAATCTGACCTCCATCACGTTCGCGTACCACCTGCCGGGTGGCTCCGACGCGAGCCGAACGATCATCGAGTACCGCTACGACCGATCGAACGGATTCGTGTTCGAGAAGGAAGCGAACTCCTTGAAGAAGGACCAGGGAACCCTGACCATCGGCCAGGTATTCCGCTTCTAGTAGAAATCGCTTCGCCCAGCGGGCTTGCCCGGATGGGTTGAGCGATGTATACTCCGGTCCAAG
>JBJTRZ010000441.1:0-4049 GCA_046076415.1 Armatimonadota bacterium | reverse complement strand
CGCCCGAGCCCATCTTCGAAACAACCGCCCACGCCCCGGCCCCGCCGGCCGCACCGGCGCCCCAGCCCGCGCCCGTCGCCGAGGCCGCACCCACGGTCTCCGAACCCACCCCGGCGCCCGAGCCCATCTTCGAAACAACCGCCCATGCCCCGGCCCCACCGGCCGCAACGGCGCCCCAGCCCGCACCCGTCGCCGAAGCCGCTCCCACGGTCGCCGAACCCACCCCCGCGCCCGAGCCCGAGCCCGTCTTCGAAACGACCGACCACGCCCCGGCCGCGCAGGCCGCACCGGCGCCCCAGCCCGCGCCCTTCGCCGAGGCCGCACCCACGGTCGCCGAACCCACCCCGGCGCCCGAGCCCATCTTCGAAACGACCGCCCATGCCCCGGCCCCGCCGGCCGCACCGACGCCCCAGCCCGCACCCGTCGCCGAAGCGGCCCCCACGGTCGCCGAACCGGCCGCCGAGGCGCCGCGCCCGCGCTACCGCATCGTCGCCCCCACGCCGCCCCAAACCGCGGTCGCCGAACCGGTTTCCGCCACGGTCCCAACCCCCTCCGAACCCGATCCCGCTCCGGCACCGGAACCTCCCGCCGAACCCGCACGCCCCACCCTGCGTTTCGTCGACGGATGGGAGATGGCGCGCAGCCAAGCGCCCGCGCCCTACCCCGAACCGGAGCCCGAACCCGAACCCGCACCCCCGGTCATCCGCATCCTCGATCCAGGCGAAGCGCGCCCGGCTCCCGAGGTCGTGCTTCCCTACCCCGAACCCGCCGACGACGCGGCCAGCGTGATGGCCCAGCTCCGCCAGCGCCTGATGGGTGCCACGCCGCCCCAACCGGCAGCCGCGGCGCCCCCGACATTCGTTCCGCCCATGCCCTACGCCGCCGGCCCCGTCGACGCGCCGCAGGCCGAGTTCGTCACGGACGCCACCCGCACGCCGGCGCCCGCCCCGGTCGTGCCTCGCCTCGACGAAAACGCGGTGGGAGCCCTCGTTCGCCAATTCGATATCGCCCCCACCCAAGCCGACCTGGTTCCGTGCTTCGATCTGACCGGGCGCGACGCCACAGGCGTGGTTTTCCCGCCCTGCGAGCTGCACGGCGCCCGCATGCAGGATGCGCTGCTGCGCCGCGCCGACCTTTCCCGGGTGGAAGGGCTGCTCCCCGACGCCTTCGCCGGCGCCGACCTCACCGGAGCACGCCTCCCAGGTGGCATCGACTACGCCCCCGCCCTCGCGTTCGTGGACCAACTCGCACGCAGCAACGGCAAGACCATCGCCCTGCTGGTGGCTGGCAGCATCGGAATCGCCGTGGCGGGTTTCTCCCTCCCCGACGCCCAGCTCGCGCTCGCCGACGGCGCGTTGCGGCTCCCCGGCGGGGTGGAAGTGCCCGCCCGCCTCGCCCTGGTGGGCGGATCGCTCGCCCTCGTCGCCGGCTGGACCGCGTTCCACCTGCGCCTGCAACGGCTGTGCGCGGCGGTCGCCACCCTTCCCGCCGTCTTCCCCGACGGCACGCCGCTGGAGCGGCGCATCAACCCGTGGATGGTGCTCGATCTGGCCCGCGACGCATTTCCGTTGCTGCGCGCCAAAACCACGCCCATCGACCGGATCCAAATGCCGCTCGTCCGCTTCCTGGCGTTCGGCGTCGCCCCCACCGGCCTCGCCCTGCTCTGGCTGCGCTCGCTCGCCCGGCACGATGTGCTGCTTTCGGGAACATTCGCCGTCTGCACCGCGGCCGCTTGGGTCGGCGCGGATACGTTCGGGCGTGCCATCGGCGACACGTTGCGCCGTGGGCGCCGCGCGGTCGATCCGCTGGGCGCCCCGCTGAAACGTCCCAAACTCGCACTCCACGCCCGGGTTGCCGGCGCGCTCGCCGCCATGGCTTTCCTCCAATGGGGCACCCTCGGCGGATCCCCTAAACTCGCGCCGGAGGACCAGTCTTGGATTGCCCGGGAACGCGGACTCGCCTCCGACACGGCGTCCGATGCCGATGCGGTGAACGCGTACCGAGGCCACGACCGGCGCTGGCCGGTGATCGGCGACGCGTCGGAAGCCTATGATCGAATGCGCGGGGTCCGACCTCCGCTGTGGACGCGGTGGCAGGAGGTCGCTCCCCGATTGTTCGAACGCTTCGGCGTGTCGGGAACACCCTCGATCGCGGACCAAGCCCTCTCCAAAGCACCCGTCAACTGGTCCGATCCGGGCGACGAAGGCTGGGTGTCGCCCGCGCGCCCCGAAGACAGCGCCGCCCGCGCCGCGGCTCGGGTCCGCATGACCGAAACCAACATCGCCATCCGACGCGAACTACGGCGCGTGCAAGGCGCTCGACTCGCCGAATCCGACCTCGCCGGTGCCCGGGCGGCCCGCGCCCGGCTCGTCAACGCGGACCTGCGAGGCCTTTGGGCTCCCGGCGCCGACTTCGAATCGGCCGATCTGCGCCGCGCCGACGCCGCCGGAGCCTGGCTCGGATTCGCGAACCTGACCGGTGCCCGGATGCACGGCATCCAACTCTCGGGCGCCACGATGGTGCGGGCGCGGCTGGCCGACGCACGATTGCTCGAGGCGGATCTGCGCGGTGCGGACCTGCGCGGCGCGGACCTCGCCAAAGCACGGCTCCAAGGGGCCGCCGCAACGAAATCCATCTTCTACCGGGCCCGGCTCGAAGGGGCGGCGCTCGACGGCGCAGATCTCGCCGACGCCGATCTGCGCGAAGCCGACCTGCGGTCCGCCACCCTCATCGACGCGAAACTCAACCGCACCGGACTGCGCGGTGGCCGCCTCGCCCGGGCCGATCTCACCCGCGCCAACCTTGGGGAGGCGGACCTCGCCGCCGCGGATTTCGCCGGCGCGAAACTGCGCTCGGCCGATCTGCGGGGCGCCTCGTTGCGCGATACCGACCTGCGCGGTGCGGATCTTTCCGGCGCCCTCCTCGACGGTGCGGACCTCGACGGCGTCATCGCGTTCCAAGGCCCGGCAGGCGACCCGCGCAACACGATTTGGCCCGGCGGCATCCTCCCGACCGGATACGCGGCGACCCTGCGGGGCGGAGGGAACGGCAACGAGATGGTGCTGCGCCGGCGCTGAGTGTTTGCTTGACCGCCTTCCGACGCCGACGCTAAAATGGAGCCTGCACGGGTCCTTGGCCCGGGCCGGGAGGCGGACATGAACGAAGTACTGGGCATCGACGTCGGGGGGACGGGCATCAAGGGAGCACCGGTTTCCCTGCGCACGGGCAAGCTGCTTGCCGAACGGTTCCGATTGGATACGCCACAACCGGCCACGCCGGACGCGGTGGCCGAAACCATCGCCGGAGTCGCCAAGCACTTCGACTGGACCGGTCCGATCGGGGTCGGATTCCCGGCCGCCATCCAGCACGGCATCGTGCGCACCGCCTCCAACATCGACCCGTCGTGGATCGGTATCGACGCGGCCGCGCTCATCGGCGCCGCAACCGGCGCCCCCAAAGTGGCCGTCGCCAACGACGCGGATGTGGCGGGACTCGCCGAAATCCGCTTTGGAGCCGGCAAGGGGGTCAAGGGTTCGGTCCTGATGATCACCATCGGCACCGGCATCGGCACCGCGCTTTTCGTGGACGGCAAGCTCGTTCCCAACATGGAAATGGGGCACATCGAGGTCAACGGCAAGGACGGCGAGGCGTGGGCCTCCGACGCGGCCCGCGAGCGCGAGAACCTCAAGTGGGACAAATGGGCCGGCCGCATCGACAAATACCTCCACAAGATCGAGGACCTGCTCTGGCCCGACCTCATCATCGTGGGCGGCGGCGTCAGCAAGAAGGCGGAGCGCTTCTTCCCGAACCTCACCGTGCGCACCCCGATCGTTCCGGCCACCATGCTCAACGAAGCGGGCATCGTCGGTGCCGCTTTGATCGCACGGTGAGCCTGCTCGCCGAAAAACTCGATCAGGCCGGACGGATCGTCGCCGAAAACGACGTCGACGTTTGGTTGACGTTCGTGCGCGAGACCGCCGGCCACGCCGACCCGGCGTTGGCGTTCCTCACCGACGCCGGGCTCACCTGGGAATCCGCGCTGATGGTCG
>JBJTRZ010000440.1:0-2066 GCA_046076415.1 Armatimonadota bacterium | reverse complement strand
CGGAAACGTTGGTCGGGTAGGGAAAGTTTGGCCTCGGCGCCGCCCGCGAACGTCCGCGAATCGGCCGATCCGTTCCCTTCTGCCCGCCCGTGGGGCGGTCCGGAGCCCCGCTTCACCCGTCGAAACGCCGGTTTTTCGGGACGGAGCATACGGTGGCGGGAAACCTGCGGTGATACGCATGTCTCCCCACGGACCAAAACCATGCCCACCATCGAACGCATCCCGAAGACTTCGGGGGATTCCTCCTACCGCATTCAAGCCGACTTGGTCGACGCCGGACAGCGAACCCGTGTCTGGTTCGAATCCAACGGCTTTCCCCTCGACGACACGATCGACCCCTTCGTCGCGCTCGCGCTGCTTCCCGCGATGGCACGCAACCGGGACATCGCCGCCGCGGAGCCGGTCTCGCTCGCCCTGCGCAGCAATGTGTTCCGACTGCACGACCAACTCCGCTGGCGGATTCCCGGAATTCAAGCGGTCGCGATAGATGCGCCCGCGCGAACCGAAACCGCTCCCAAGGCACGTGGCATGGGCGTGGTGGTCGATGGAGGAATCGATTCGCTCGCCACATTGGTCGCCGCCGGTGAACGGGCCACCCATGCCATTCTCGTGCACGGGCTCGAAACCCGCCTGGGCGACTCGGACGAACGACGCCGGGCATCCGATTGGCTGGAGCGACTGTCCAATGCGTTCGGTTTGGTGCCGATCGAGATTTCCACCAACCTGCGCGACTGGACCGACCCGCGCATGCCGTGGGAACGATTCCATCCCTTGGGCCCCACCGCCGCCGTGGCCGCGGCGCTCTCTCCCGTGGTGGGCGACGTCCGCCTCCCCGGCCAATCTCCAACCCCGGAACGACCCGGCGCCCCCTCCGGCGCGAGTTTGATGGGCACGGAACGGGTTGCAGTGACCCCCGACGACGCCGGTACGGACCGGGTGGGCCGTTACGAACGGGTTGCGAGCGTGCCCGGCGCGTTGCGCTGGCTGCGCCCCTGCCGCAAGCATCGCTTCGGAAGCGCCCCCTGCGGGGAGTGCCCCGACTGCTTCGAAACGTTGATCGCGCTGCAAACGCTGGGCATGGCCGAGCAATGCCCCGATTTCAAGGTTCGGATTCCCGCGCGACGCATCGCGGCCTTGCGCCACGAGACCGAAGCGGATCTAAGAACGGCCCAGCGGTTCCTCAACCTCTGCGAGCGCCATGGCAAGGATCCCGAACTCGCCAAGGCGCTGCGCCGAAGCTTGGGCGAAGCGGAACCGAAAGGTCGTCGCTGGTGGAGCCTGCAACGACTGGTTTCACGTTGACCACGGCTGGGTAGGGTGGCTTTGCGGCGGCGTCCCTCGTGGGTCTCCGCCGGGGAGCCGCCATGATACGGATCGAACGTACACCTTCCCCATCGCCCGACGCGATCTTCGCCCGCATCGAGGATGCCGGAGGCGGGTTCGACCTCTTTTTCCGCGCGGAGGGGTGGAAACTATCGACCGCCGTCGATCCCTTCGTCATCGCGGCCACCGTGCCCGCGTTGCGCGCCAACGTTCCCCTAACCGTGTCGGAACCGGTCTCGGAGCGGTTCGCGGCGGCGCTCCCGGCGATCCGAGGCCAATTCCATCGCCAAGGCAATCCCGTGGGCGCCACTAGCATCGAAGGGCCGACGATCGCTTCCGCCCCCATGGGGACCGGCGTCGGAGCGTTCTTCACCGGCGGCGTGGACGCGTTCCATACGGCGCTAGAACACGCCGACGAGATCACGCATCTGGTCTTCGTGCACGGATTCGATGTTCGCCTCGACGACACGGCGCTGCGCACCAAGGTGTCCCGATCGCTGCGCGAAGCGGCGGCCGAACTCGGCAAACCGCTCATCGAAGTGGAAACCAATGTGCGTGCGTGGTCGGACCCACGGGCGGAATGGGGTCGTTTCTACCATGGCTCCGCGCTCGGCGCGGTGGCCGCCGCCCTCTCCCCGATTGTCCGCAAAATGATCATCCCGGCGTCTTTCGGCGACTCCGCGGAAAAGGATTGGGGGTCGAACGAATACCTCGATCCGCTCTGGGCGACCGAATCGGTCGAC